>DAOUPL010000002.1 GCA_030626185.1 bacterium
CGGCTTCATTTGCCCCAACAACAATTCAATCTGTTATTGATGAAACAGCAAGATCCACTAAACAAAAATTTCCTAAAAAGTTATCACCAACACAACTACATTTGATGTATGTAATAGCATTTAAAAATGTCCATCCATTAAACATAATGCTTAAAAAGCATAACATCAAATCGGTAGTAGAAAGTGCATTTCAGAAAGAAATAGAATATACAAATAAAGATTATTACACATGTTATCACAGCACGCGTCCAAAATTTTATGCCGCTCATTACATTGATACCGCTATGCTTCGCTTAGAAGAAGAATTATACAACAACAAACACATCCCAAAAACAATTTTAAATCTTCGCCAACCAACAAAGAAAAAAACCCATTTAAATAAAAAAAAAGCAAAAACAAAACGTCATTTTTATCTAAAAAAAGAAATAAAAAATGACCATGAACATGTACAATATTTGCTTTCTTGTAACTATGCTTTAACAGGAAACCTTTTTTTTCATGGAGAATGCACTCTTAAATATTTTATCGAAAAAAGAAATATAGCATATATATCTATTGACACCAAAACAATTACAGAACAATATTCTTTTACCAAGCACATACAAAAATACACAAAAAAAATACGTAAAAGTATAAATAAATTTAATAGAAGTAATAACGAAAGTATTTTACTACAACTCATATTTAAAGACAAAAATCTTCTCAATAAAACTAGTTATCTATCAAAAGCATATGGAGAAAAATATAATTTTTTTAACAAAGCAAATGATCCTCAAAACACACAGACAGAACTATTATATAGTTACATCAAAAAACATAACCATGTTATACAACATAAATTTCAAGATATTGATCATCAACAAATACGCGTAATCCTCACACACGATAAACTTCTCGATGTTGCAAATCCAAAAATTTATAACAACTTTGAAGTACATGCGTACAGCACAAATCAACAAGGATTAGACGAGTTTCATCATGAAATTGATACAGATTATGGAACAAATAAAAGCTGATTACTTAGCAGATCAAAAGTAAAAATTATGAAAAAAACAATAATTACAAAAGTACTACACTTATTTTTACTTGTAACACTTTCTACAAAAAGTGAATCACTAACGTTGACCAATATCCTCAATCAAGGTATCCAAACAGTACCGCTTAAATTATCACCAACACAAGCTCATCTTTTGTACTTTGCAAAAGATAACAAAAAAAACTTATGGTACAAATTTATAACATCACCATCAATTATAAACACCTATTATCTACTTTTTAAAAATGCATACAAAAATCTACACCGATTGCTACAAAATCATACAATTAATCAAGTAATCGATAAAGCTTTTAATTATGAAGTTGAACGTGCGAAAACAGACTGTTTTTTTGCGTATCACGCAACACAAAGTTCTTTTTATGCGATACATTATATCGATACAGCCTTGCGACGCCTTGAACAAAAATTGTTCTGCAATAACATTATTCCAAAAACGATAATAAAGTTACGCCAACCATTAAAAGAAAAAGATAATCTTGCTCAGCACAAACCTGCTTATTTAGAAAGACAATCAAAAAAACGTCATCGCTACGTAAAGCACGGTATCATTTTAGGCGATGATGCACAAAAGCATCATAGAAAATATCTTTTATCTTGTAATTGGGCATTAACTGGTAACATGCTGCGGCCAAGTTCATCTACGATATCGTATTTTGCGCAAAACTTTAACAAATACTGCCCCAGCTTTAATTACGACTGTATTTGTGAACAATACATAATTTCTCATAACGCAAAAAAATCTATACCACAACTTCAACAAAGTGTAGCGCATTTTGTACAACAAACTAATCATGGCATCTTGTTGCAATTACTTTTTAAAGACAAAAACTTATTTAGAGATACAACGTATCTTTCTGCACCAGGTGGTCAAAAATACCAACCAGAAAATTTAAAACGTAAAATTTTTGGATCTATTGAGAGCCCTGATGTTTTTTTAAACAAAATTACACAAAAAAATATCTCTTTACCTTATCAATTTGCACCACTTGATTATCAGCAACTACGCGTTATCCTTACACACGATAAATTACTCGATGTTGCAAACCCTGAAATTTACAACAACTTTGAAGTTCATGCGTACAGCACAAATCAACAAGCACTAGACGAGTTTCATCATGAAGTTGATGCGATTATGGCACAAATAAAAGCTGATTACTTAATTGCTAAACGATAACGCTGCTCAACCATATCCCAATCAACCACATGCCACCATGCATTAATGTAATCAGGACGACGATTTTGATACATCAAATAGTATGCATGTTCCCAAACGTCTAAACCCATAATTGGTGTTAAAGCTTGCATTATCGGACTATCTTGATTTGGTGTGCTTAATAATTGTAATTCACCTTGCTTGTCAACGCATAACCACGACCAACCACTACCAAACACGGTTTTTGCATTATGATTAAAACGTTCTTGCATGCTCTCAAATGCACCAAATGTTTGTATAATTTTTTCTGCAACGCTTCCCACTGGTTTCCCACCACCATTTGGCTTCATAATCGACCAAAAAAGACTATGATTTGCATAACCACCACCATTGTTGGTGATAGCAATTTGTAACTCTTGCGGTAATGTTTTTATATTTGCAAGAAGCTCATCAAGTGATTGTTGTTGTAGAGTTGGATGATTTTCTAATGCTGCGTTTAATTTGTTAACATATCCTTGATGATGTTTTGTGTAATGAATTTTCATCGTTTTAGTGTCGATGTACGGTTCAAGAGAATCATACGAAAAAGTTAATTTTGGTAATTCAAAAGACATAAATAACTTTCTAGTTTTTATAATTTTATTCTTTGTATTATTTTATTCAAGAACAAACTATTTGTCGATAGATACTAGATAAAGTAGATTAAATCATTTTTACGTGCCATTTGCAACTTTTCTCGTGCAACTTTTTCTTTATAAAATGCATCTGTTTGCCATTTATCTACTTCTTGTTCTAGCTGTTCTATCTCATGATTAACGTTATGCAGCGAACATAACAACTCATTATTACGCTCACACTTACGCTGATACACGTGATAACCTTGACGGCCACAACAATAAAAACAACCCAACAGCGTCAACTCACAAACTAACGCGACAATCAACAACCGATATGTTACAAACCGCATGACTCCCCTTTTCAACCATTGTTTTTACTCCGCTACGCTATCTATTGTAAAAGTATCGAACAACAATAAAATAGCAATTGAGGCAAAAATGAATTTTAATCGTCGATATTTTTTACTTCTTCTTTTTATAAGTATTTCACACTCTGCGCTGCACGCACCGAGCAATAACGCAACCTACTCAGAATTTGATGAAACCGTTTTTGATTGGTCACGCACATGGGCACACGTTATGCGCATGGTACGAGATAAACACTATCAAATAAACAAACCACAAGAAGGCATGACAAAAGCAATTAATGAGTTTTTAAATCATCTTGATCCACATTCAGCGTTTCTTGATGAAAAAACTTATACACGCATGATGGAAACAACTTCTGGCTCATTTGATGGTATTGGCATTGTTATCGATAACACCAGAAAACCAAAAGATCGCTTTTTAACCGTAGTCGAAACAATCATTAATGGCCCATCAGACAAGGCAGGGCTTGAAGCTGGTGATAAAATTGTAGAAATAGAAAAAGAAACGCTTGAAGGCATGACCACCGAAGAAATTATTACAAAACTCAAAGGCAAGCGTGGTACAAAAGTAAATATCAAAGTTCTGCGTGAGGGCCAACAAGATCTACTCGAATTTGAAATTACTCGTGACAAAATTGAAGAACAAAACTTGCTCAGCTTTTTGATTAAAAATCACAACATTTATTATCTTTCACTCAGCACATTCAGCAGAAAAGCAATCATAACCATGAAGGAACTTATCGAACAATCACAAAAAGGTTCGTACAAAGGCATCATCATTGATCTGCGCAATAATTCTGGTGGACTTTTAAGCTCGGTAGTAGATATTTGTGGATTGTTTGCACCAAAAAATAGTTTAGTCGTGCTGACCAAAGATAAAAATAATAAAGCGCTTGAACATTATCACACGCGTCATGAACCAATTGTAAACAGCAATATCCCTATCTTTGTACTCATTAATAATTATACCGCTAGTGCGGCAGAAATTTTAGCTGGTTGTTTACAAATTTATTCACAAGAATTTGCAAAAAAACATCCACAAAAACAAAATTTAATGGTCTTTCTTGTTGGCACCAAAACATTTGGTAAAGGATCGGTACAAGAAGTCATTCCTATCGGCAACAACAGCGCAATAAAACTCACTACACGATTGTATTTTTTACCGAATAACACAACTATTCAAGGCATCGGTGTTACGCCAGATTTTTATATCGATCGCACATTTGGCCCACCAAAACAAATGGAATGGATGATTAAATCATACGGTAGAGAAAAACGATTACCAAACTCAATAAAAGTTCACAAAGATGAGAAAAACGAGAAAAAGAAAAAACAAAAAAGTGCTCCGCAAACAAAACAACAAAAATGGAAAGAACGTGCACGAAAAATACTAAAAACTGATAATCAAGTTAGAGAAACAATATCGCTCATCAATATGCTCAATTACGCGAATAAACATATGCCAGACTTGGTAAAAAATCGTGAAAAAGCGCTGCAATACCTCAAAGCTAATCATGTTAATCATGATGAACTAGAGATCGAAGATATCACAAGTTAATCGATATCTTCAAAGATAAACGTCAACAGTTTTTTACACGCAGTAAAGCGTTGCTCTAAGTCTTTCAAGTTTTTGCCACCTAAGTGAATAAGCGCATAACGAAAACTATACCCATCTTGCATGGTGTCAGCTAAAGTTTTTCCTACCGTGACAAAACAATAAAACCGCAAATCAGGAAAAAGTTTTTTTGCATGATTAATTTCATCTTGTGTTGGAATTTTTATAACTTTTTTATTGGTCAGCGAACGCAAAACAAAACTTGCAGCAACGGCAAACTTACCCTTTTTGTGTTGCACGATTGGCGTGTTGCCCAGCGCAACTTCACAGGCATAACGGTACGAACTCACTCCATCAACTTTTTCGTATAAATCTGCAAACTGCGATGCCATACGTGGATTAACTTCGATAATTTTAATGGTATCTTTTTCTTGATCGTACATAAATTCAACATTAAAAAAACTGTTATCAAAGCCAACACCGTTGATCAAGCGTTGTGCAATATTGCCCATGCGTTGACAAACAGTTGCTGGCAATTGTGATGGATAAATAAAACGATCGAACGACATCGGGCAATCAGCACGCATCACTGAATCAGTAACACCCAAAATTACCACGTTGCCATGAGAAACAAACCCTTCTAACGTAACTTGCACACCACACAACAATTGCTCTACAATCACCATGCCCGTTGATGGCGAAAGTGATGAATACTTTTTTATAAACCAATCAAACTGCGTTAAAAATGTATCTGGTAAAAAAGAATTTTGCAACAAATGCATAGAGTTATCAGTAATAATTCGTGCTCCTAGCGAAAGATATGATTTAACTGGCTTTACAAAAAACGGTGTTGGCAAATAAGTGTGTTGTTTATCATCTTTATACATATAATCAAACAATGGCGTTGCTTCTGGCGTTAACGCTTGTTGTAGCTCTCGTGCGTGATACTTGTGATGAAACACTAATAATTTGTCAATTACTGGAGCAATTAATTTTTCTTTCTGCGCAACAACGCTCGCCATCAACGAACCCGGATAATCTTTTGAGCTAAAAACTGCATCAATCTTGTTAGTGCGAACATACTCACACAATTGATCAATCACCAGTTGTGGATCAAAATTATGCGTTAACCATTGCTGACCTTGAAACAACACGTGTTCTAACGCATGCGCATCGTATGTTTGAAAATGTATTTCATATTTTTGCGCAAAATAACTTTGTTGCAATTCATGCTTATCGCGTTGTGTTGGACAAATAACTAAAATTCGCTTCATACCAACAGCGTAGCGCATTACTTATGATATTTTGCAACAAAAAAGAGAACGCTCAACTCATGTGAACGTTCTCTTTTTATAGTCTTTTAACGAATTTTTACTTAATCGCTATACAATCAACGAACCAAGCATTTGTAGTGCATCGTTCTGATACGATGGACCTTTGTTCAACTTGTACGTTGGAATAAATAAACCATCTTGTTTTTCAATTGCACCAACAGAATAGTTAGTAATTTTACCCGGTACTTGTTTTTCTAATTCAATTGGTTCTTTGTAATGCGTTACAAATACTGAAATTGCATTATTAAATTGTGCTAATCGTTTTGCAAAACCACACGTTGCTAATGCTCCAGCTTTTGGATCAGTTCCGGTGAATAATTCATCCATAAACATCAACGTTAACCCAATGCCTTGCAGTCCATCAATTATTTCACACAATTGTTGTGCACGAAGTTGTTCAGCTTGGAACGTAGACATGCCAGTTGTCACATCACCCATGGTGTTCATGTAGCAACCAATTTTTGCAAATGGCGTCATAATAAACTCTTTTGCAAACGCAATACCAAAACTTTGCGCAAACAACACATCAGTGATTAATGCACCAAAAATTGTTGATTTACCACCACGGTTAATACCGGTTACAACAATGTTTTGCTCATGATCACCACCAAAAGTAATTGAGTTTGTTACCACTTTAGTTGAATCAACATGTGGGTTCCAAAAATCAACTGCTTTAATATACGGCTTGTCTGCATTATCGATAAATTCAACGAATGTGCAATCAACTGGTACATCGTCAGATTGATAACGATTGTACAAATTAGCTACTGCGCAATACGCTTCAAGCTCACCAGCCAACAAGAACAATGGTGCTAATTCATCTTTAACATCACCCATCAAGTGGTACGCTGCAAGTACATTACCCAAACGTGAGAAGTATGATGCATTACCTTTAAAGGTATTAGTTTCAAGCAACTTGATTAATTTTTTCGCTTTTGGCGAAGATGTTGCAAATATGTTATCAATGCGTTTTGCAATATCATCAGCAACTGCATTTTGTGCAAGCTTTGGTGTTGTTGTAATAATGTTACGCACTGCGCGCACTTGATCAAGATAGGTTGCCACTGCAATCATCTTTTCTTGCATGAATTTAAAGCATTTTTTACGTTTTACAAACGATAAGCCAATCCAGTATCTAATAGCATAATCCCCAACTACACCAACAAGATTCATACCCAATGAATATGCTTTCCAACCAATTGAAGCATCTGAAACATGTTTAGTAACAGTCACAAGTTCAACCTGACCAGTAGAAGCATTTTCAACATTATCTAATGAAATCAAACCAGGCTCGTTTTTCCCATCAAGTGTTACATCTTGCAAAGAAAGCTTCCACGAAACTAAACGATCAAATAAACCTAAATCTTTATTGAGTAGATGTGAATCTTTATAGCCACCCTTAACAAAGTCTTTAACACCATTAAATGAGTCGACTGAATATTGCTTAGCATCACTTGCAACATCTTTTGCTACAAATCCCATACGCTTTATAATATTGTCATGGGTAACAACATTTTTATCATAGTTAGCTTTTACGTTCAATAATGGTTGTGTTGTATATGGCATCCCGAAAACAAAAAACTGTAAACCATCCAACGCATGACGCTTTGCACCTTACACCCATGGCATACCATTTAACATTCCCAATTTTTCACCAAAAAAATGTTGCGATACAATTTTGTTATTCACAAAATCATGTAACGTGTAAAAACGCAATACATCTTGTTGCACATAAGCAAGTTCTCTAAAGTGATTATTTAGTTGATCAACTAAATACTCATCTTGAACTAAAACACCAACTAATTCTTGTCGTTGCTTTAACATATTAACGTCGTCAATTGGCAATGCAAACATTTTTGCAAGAACAACATCAGTCGCAACCATGCTTGTGTTAAATTGTCCTAATAAACCTTTTTGACCCAAAGCACTGCTTAACGTAATCATTTGCAATTCAGTCAACGTTTGACCATCGGTAATTATCGAATTATTAGATTTTTCTAATTCAACTAGTTGAATACGTGAAAAAATATCAAACATTTCACCTTCACAAAGTGCTTCACCAGTAAAATCTGCACTTTTAATCCTTTTAGCTTCAGCCTCTTCATCACGCTCGTACGGCTTTACAATGCGTAATTTTTGCGTTACTGAGTTAAATAATTCCTGTGCCTGATTAGCTTGTTCTTCTGCTAAAACACCTAATTGAACGATGCTCAATAACGCTATGGAAAACGCCATGATTAACTTTTTCATGAAAACTCCTATGATAAAAAGATAAATCTATTCTTTTAGCCTAACAGAAATTTCCAAATGGTCCATTTACTCGTAAAAATCACACCCAATTATTCAACTGTCACAGATTTGGCCAAATTACGCGGTTTATCGATCGCGCATCCGCGCTGTTGCGCAATGCAATAAACCAAATATTGCATGACTGAAACCATCGCAATAGGCTCCAATAATGGAGTAACTGATGCGATAACAAACGATTTATCAGCTAATGTTGCAAGTTCATCTTGACCGGTAAAAATAATCGCCAACACATACGCACCACGCGCTTTGACTTCTTGCACGTTAGAAATGATCTTTTTGTACACTTCAGCATTTTGTGATGAAAAAATAATTACTGGCAAACCATCTTCAATCAACGCTAGTGGCCCATGCTTAAGTTCTCCAGCTGCTACGGCCAACGCAGGCATATACGCCAACTCTTGTGCTTTTAGCGCTGCTTCTTTTGCCAACGTATGCCCCTGTTGACGCCCTAAAAAAATATAGTACGGTGCATCGATAAGTTTACTTGCCAACGAAAATGTAATCGTATCACGATAATTGTCAAGTGATTGTTGCAACACATTGCTTGCATGCGTTAACTGATTTGCAACGTTATCAAACTCATTATTATTTATTAATTCTTTTTTATGAGCACATTTATTTGCCAGCCAGTACAACAACGCAATACTTGCAGTGAATGTTTTGGTTGACGCCACAGCAACTTCTGGCCCTGCTTTTGTGCACAACACCAAATCAACCTCTCGCGCAAGCGTGCTGAAAGCAACGTTAACAATCGCCATTGTGCATGCCGTTGTTTCTTTTTTTACATGCCGTAGTGCATGCAACGTATCAGCAGTTTCACCTGATTGCGAAACAAAAATGTACCAGGTATTTGGTGTATCAAATAATTGCTCATGCACAAACTCAGACGATAAATGTACTGTTGTTTTTATGTTGGCAATAAAAGAAAAAAAGTGTTGCACAATCAAACAAGTGTGACGCGATGTTCCGCATGCAATAAAATGAATCTGTTCTATTTGTGTAAGATCGTATGATATTTGTTTTTTATTTTGTTCTTCAAATTGCGCTGGTAACGATTTGATCGTATTAATAATCGCTTGTGGTTGCTCATACAATTCTTTGAGCATAAAATGCTGATAACTATCTTTTTGTGCAATCTGATGATCAACCATAACTTCTTGTGGCTCAATCATTATCGCTTGTCCGTCAAAAGAAAAAACTTTAACTGTATTTTTAACAAGTAACGCAAACGTTTGATCAGGCAAAAAGATCACGTTTTTTGTGTAATGCGCAAACGCAAGTACATCTGATGCAACAAAGATCTCATCATCACCAATGCCAATGCACAACGGTGACTGATTACGAACAGCAATCATGGTTTCTGAATAATCCTTTAGTAATGCTAAAAACGCATACGCGCCATCTAATTGTGCAACAAGATCAACTACTAAATCGTTTAAATCATTATGCTTATTTTGCAGCGTTGCAATCAAATGCGCAATAACCTCAGTATCTGTTTGTGAAGAAAATGTGTGATCATCATTTTTAAGTTGACCAATAAGTTGTGAACTGTTTTCGATTATGCCATTGTGCACAACCGCAACTTTATTATTGCAATCAGTGTGTGGATGAGCATTATTTTGCGTTGCCTTGCCATGTGTTGCCCAACGGGTATGACCAATGCCAACGTTACCCATACATCCTTGCCGATACACACAATGCTCTAACGCTGATAAATACCCACGCTCTTTAACAATTTTTAACTCATTATCGCTCATGCACGCAATGCCAGCTGAATCATATCCACGATACTCTAAACGTGACAAACCTTCTAATAAAAATAATGAAGCATCTTTAGAACCAAGATACCCAACAACGCTACACATACGCTCTCTTTCTTTTTTTTACTCACTTTTTTTGATTACTTATTTTTACATAAAAAAAACCGCTTACACAAATGTAAGCGGCATACTTTTTAACAAAATAGGTAAAAACGTAAAAATAATGCGCTATGCTTTAAAAGCTGTAGTATCTCAAAAATGAATATTGCTTATTCATTCCCAACTTAAAAGCAGGAAATTTTAAGCGTATCATTAACGTTTTACAAATTGGAACTTACGACGAGCACCACGTTGACCATACTTTTTACGCTCTACAACACGAGAGTCAACAGTCAACAAACCTTCTTTTCGCAAAACTGGGCGAGCAGATTCGTCATTTTTGACAATCGCACGAGCTAAACCAAGTTTAACAGCATCAGCTTGTCCTGGTTTGCCACCACCGTAAACATTTACCGTAACGTCGTATTGTTGCGCAAAAGGATACACACCAAATGGCTTTACTACAGCCAAACGAGTGATTTCTGTATCAAAATATGTTTTGTAATCTTGGCCATTAATTACGATATTGCCAGAACCTGGACGTAACCACACACGGGCAATAGCTCGTTTTCTGCGGCCAACGCCATGAGAAAGAGGTACTTTTAACGAATTTGTCGTTTTTGCCGCTGTAGCGCCTTGTTTTGCCATATAAATTAATTACCTTTCATCGAATTTTACGATAAATTTTAGTCCAATAATAATTATAGAATACCGATTCTTGGCTTTTTGTCAATATGCGATAACTTGATTAATTCACTGATAAACAGGCCTTTTAGCCTTTTTTCTATTTTTTGTTAATTATTCCTGCTTGTAATCAATAAAAAAATAGATTACGTTAATTTGCGATAGTATTCATAGTTTTTGTTTCATCAGGAGTTTTTCATGAAACATTCAGTTAAATTGTTTATGTTAGTTAGTTTGTTTGCAGTTTCAAATGCGGTATTTGGAGTGGATGAAGTTTCAAGCGAAGAAGATTCGACTACAGAAATTAATATGCAAAAAAGAATAAACATAAAAACTTATCAAACACCAATAAATTTTGCTACAAGTTCGCTTGGTGTAATTGGAGCATATGTTGTACCAAAAATTACTAATTTTACAATTAAAATGGCGATTAATTTCATTGATAATGATAAATTGTCAGATAATGTTGATTGGTTAAGTGAAAGTAAATTATTTGTTTATGGACTTTACAGCCTTCCATTTTTACTTACTGCACTATACATTCGTAACAATTCTAACGAAGCAAAAAACAGTAACACTTTACCTGAAATAGATACAAAAATGGAAAAAGCTTTATACCTTCCAAAATTAATCGCTAAATCCAAAAAAGCTTTGTTGCTTACTGGTTTTTCAATTGGAATTCTGGGTTTTGCAGCAAAAAATCTCTGTTACAACGGATAATTAATCCAATATTTGTAAACAATTAAAAGAGCGCACAAGCGCTCTTTCTCTTTACCATTAATCCCCAAACACCTCCAAAGTTCACCTTATTCTTTTTGCAAAACAAAAAAAAGTTCGTTACCTTAATTATCAAGTTTAATTTTTATAACCATTTTTTCATCAGGAATTTTCATGAAACACTCAATTAAATTGTTTATGCTAGTTAGTTTATTTGCAGTTTCAAATGTGGTATTTGGAAATGATCATCCTCTTTTAGATTTCGAAGTATCTTATGAAGAGCATAAAGAAGAATATGAGAATGCCAATATTTTTTCTTTCGACAAAAACGATGCTTTAGCATTTAGCACTCTTGTTACAGGTTTCGTAGTCCCTACGGCTTTATCATTTTGTGGTAATGCCTTAACTGAAAGTATCGAAAGTAAATACTTAACAACACCTATTAATACTATTAAAGAATACCCTATCGCTTCTGCTTTGTTAGTTTTTATAGGGGTTAGTACATTTACTGCGTACTCAATTTTAAAAGAAATTTTCCAAAAAAGTCACAATGACAACTTTAAGCAAAGTGATAAATACAAGAATTTTTCTGATGCACTCACAGATAAACAACTTTTGGCAACATTCACAAATTTTATCACCTATTATTCAATTAACTGTCTCACACTTGGTGCACTTGTAAGTGTAACTAATTTTGCATTATGGAAAATACGCAAGGGATAATTAATCCAACCTTACAAACAATTAAAAGAGCGCACAAAGCGCTCTTTCTTTTCACCCTTGATCCTCAAACGCCTCTTGACACAACAAACACCGTGCTGCATTGGGATACGACTTTAATCTTTTTTCTGCAATCTCTTCACCACAATCAATGCACACACCGTACGTGCCATCTTGAACTTTTTGTAACGCTAATTCAATGCGTTGATATTCAGCAAACTCTGCATCTTGTAATGATGTTTTTAATAATTCCATGGTTGACGATAATGCTTGATCACCCGGGTCTTGAATTTGCCCGTCATCAAACTTTTCTTTTGCAAGTTTATCAAGCTCTTGCTCAAGCTCTCTTTTGCGTGCAAGTAGTTCTTTTTCTACTTGTTTTATTGCCTTTCTTGCTGTACTCACTGCTTCTCCTTTTTTTTTTGAAAAATTCTTTTATCAATGCTTGTGCTTCATTCGTTGCTACTCCCGTCGCAACAACTAACAAGTTTACATTGTATACCGGAGAAAGTGCTACCTTGTCAAGATCAAAGCCAAATAATGGCGAATATGTTGCAAAAATCACTCCACGAAAACGACTTAATAAAATGGCCCCCATACACATCATGCACGGTTGCACAGTGACGTATAACCAACAATTTTGTAGTCGCCAATCACCAATTTTTTCTACTGCTTGAGTTATTGCTTTGCACTCAGCATGCGAAAGCTGATTATTATCACGTTCAACTGAATTATGCGCTTGAGCAATAATCTTGCCGTTGTGATCAACGATTATTGCACCAATTGGCACTTCATCGTTTTTGTACGCAATACGTGCTTGTTGCAACGCACAATGCATAAAATACCAATCATAAAGATAGCCAAACGGCGAAGAAGATAATGATGAAGGATAAAAAAACAAACCGAACCCCATTTGCAACAACAAAATACCTGCATTTCTTGCTAAAATAACCAATAATTTATTAAAAACCCTGGTATACTAGAAGTGTACACAATAATTCTGTTATTGATAAATCATGTTTATGCAATAAAAATTACTAATTGTTGAGGAACGTTATTATGGCAAACAGCAGTGGAAAGACAAAAGAGTACAAAGCACAATCGATACGTGTTATTGAAGGATTAGAAGCCGTACGTAAACGGCCAGCCATGTATATCGGCTCTACCGGGCCTAAAGGATTGCACCACTTGGTGTATGAAGTTGTTGATAATTCAGTCGATGAAGCACTTGGTGGTCATTGTGATACGATCAACGTAATATTACACAAAGATGGTTCTTGCTCGGTTGAAGATAATGGCCGTGGTATTCCAACCGGTATTCATCCAAAAGAAAAAATTTCTGCCGTCGAAGTCGTAATGACTAAGTTGCATGCTGGTGGTAAATTTGATAAAGATTCTTACAAGTTTTCTGGTGGCCTGCATGGTGTGGGTATCTCAGTAGTAAACGCATTATCTGAATGGCTTGATCTTTCTGTTTTTCAAAATGGTGAAGTACACGAACAATCATACAAACGTGGTAAACCACAAAATAAATTACACGTTACGGGCAAAACAAATAAGCATGGTACCATGATTACGTTTATGCCTGATGCAAAAATTTTTCAAGAAACTACTGATTTTAGTTTTGAAACATTATCTGCACGCTTGCGTGAACTTGCGTTTTTAAACAAAAGTATCACGATTGACATCAAAGATGAACGCACTGACAAAGAAAATAAATTCTTTTTCGAAGGTGGAATTGTTTCATTTGTAAATCACATTAACAGAAAGAAAACCCCTTTATTTCCTGATGTAATTCACCTTGATCACGAAGATGACAAATACCTTGTTGATATCGCAATGCAATACAACGATGGCTACGCAGTACAAGTTTACTCGTTTGTAAACAATATCAATACCATCGAAGGTGGAACTCATGTGTCTGGTTTTAGATCAGCACTGACAAAAATTTGTAACCGTAAAGCACAATCACTAAAAGTGCTTAAAGAAGGTGAAAGTTTCTCCAGCGATGACGTGCGTGAAGGCCTTGTTGCTATTATCAGCATAAAAGTGCCTGAACCACAATTTGAAGGACAAACAAAAACCAAACTTGGCAACAGTGAAGTTAAAGGTGTAGTTGATTCACTACTCTTTAGTTTTTTAGATTCCTACTTCGAAGAAAATCCTGCAATAATAAAAATAATTTTGCTTAAAGTAGAAACTGCCCGACGTGCACGTGAAGCAGCAAAAAAAGCACGTGATATTACTCGAAGAAAAACAATTTTAGAATCCACCATTTTACCCGGTAAACTTACTGATTGCGCAAGTGAAAAACCAAGCGAATGCGAACTATTTATCGTTGAGGGTGACTCTGCGGGTGGTTCAGCAAAAGGTGCTCGCGATAGATACAATCAAGCAGTGTTACCGCTACGTGGTAAAATTTTAAACGTAGAAAAAGCACGTCTTGATCGTATTTTATCAAATGAAGAGATTAAATCTTTAATCGCTGCAATCGGTGGTGGAATTGGTGATGATTTTGATGCCGAAAAGGTTCGTTATCACAAAATTATTCTTATGACCGATGCTGACGTTGATGGATCGCATATTTGTACGTTACTTTTAACCTTCTTTTTCAGATACATGCGACCGCTAATCGAAAACGGTTATTTGTATATTGCACAACCACCGTTGTACAAAGCAAAAATTGGCCGCCACGAACAATATTTACGTGATGACAAAGCACTTAAAGACTTTTTGCTTAATTGGGCAAAAGATCAAACAGCGTTACGCGTAAACGATAAGCCAATTGATGAAAAACAGTGGCAAGAATTGTTATACAGCATTTATGACTACGATGAACGCTTGCAAAGCACAAGCGCTAAGTTTAATTTGTCTACACGTGAATGTCATCAACTTATTAACGCTATTCGCGCAAGTAAATGGCACAAAGATGAAACTACCGAAGAATTAGTAGAAAAATTACGTGGACAATTTACTCATTACACCGTTACGCACAATCCTGAAATAATAGATGAAGAAGGAAATCAAAAAGAACCTGATCGTATTGCGTTTACTCGCGTAAACAGTAAATGGTCAGTTCCTATACACTTCTTTACTTCTGTAGAGCTTGATGCATTACTTGCGATGCTACAACAATTGACTAACATTGAAGATAATCAATGGGAACTCAATGCAATTGGTAAAGATAAACAACTTGATGGCAAAGGAGTCACAAATCTTGTTGAAGCTATCGGCACTATTAGCAAATCATACTTAAAAATACAGCGTTACAAAGGTCTTGGTGAAATGAACCCAGATCAACTTGGTGAAACTACGGTAGAACCTGCAACACGTAACACCATGCTGCAAGTAACAATTGAAGATGCACTTGAGGCTGATAACTGGTTTAGTACCTTAATGGGGGACGATGTCAGTGGAAGAAAAGAATTTATTTCAACCTACGGACAATTCGTTAAAAATCTCGATGTTTAACAAAATTGAAGATTATTGTTTAGCACATAATTTATTACCAAAAAGATCAACGATTATCGTTGGTCTTTCTGGTGGTCCTGATTCAGTCTTTTTATTTTATTTTTTAAATAACCTCAAAGAAAAATATAATCTTACACTTATTGCAGCACACCTCAATCATGGTTGGCGCAAGCAAGCTGACAATGATCAACAATTTTGTAAAAAACTTGCACAACAAAACAATGTTACCTTTGTAACTGATCATTTAAAAAATTATCCAACTAACAAATCAACTGGATCAAAAGAAGCTGATGCACGTCATGCGCGACGCGCGTTTTTTGCAAAAATAAAAAAAGAACACAGCGCTGATCTTGTTGCACTTGGGCATCATGCGCAAGATCAACAAGAAACTTTTTTTATTCGTCTTATTCGTGGTGCGACGCTTGATGGTTTATGCGCTATGAAGCCTAAGCATGAAAACTACATTCGCCCATTATTGCAAACAAATAAAAAAGAAATTATCGATTATTTCCAACAACATAGTTTGCCATTTATTATTGACGAAAGTAATTTTTCACCTGACTTTTTGCGCAACCGCATTCGTCACAATGTAATTCCTGCATTTTATGCTACTGATGAACGCAGTACAAACAACTGTTTACGTACAATTAATAATTTACAAGACGATCAAAAGCTATTGCACGATTACACGCAACAAACATTACAAGAACTTTTACACACAAAAGATGGTCAACAATGGTTATCATGTGTACAACTAAAAAAACTACATCCTGCGTTACAAAAACGAGTATTAACTCAATGGTTAATCGCTCAAAAAGTACCGTTCACCCTTACGACATCTTTTTTACACGAACTTCTCAAATTTATTAATTCACCACATGGTGGTAGCCACACGTTGCATACGACATGGTCTGTTGTAAAACAACAAAATACACTACGCATAGAGCGTCATTAAAACCAACTTATGAACCAAAAGCATCATTAAAAACCCTAAGAGATTCTTGATTTATTGGGTTATCCGTTAACAATGCTACGTCCAGCGATTTATTGTCTTTGCAAAGCTGCTCTTCTTGTTCATTTTCAATTAATATGTATATTTTGTTTGCCAATAACAACAAAGAAACTAATCGCTTCAAGCACAAAAAAGCATAGGGAAATGTTGTTAATACATTATAATTTAAATTTATTTCTTTTAACAAACTATCATCAACATTTTCTTCAAAATTATCATCCCATATAATTTCTTCTATTTCATTACGAGCAAGATTTAACTTTTGCAAGTTAGGCAATAACAACAAAACAGACGGAAACTCACGTAAATCATTACCACTCAAACGTATTTCTTCTAAATGCTCATGTTGCCGACACAATCCTTGTACATAAAAAGAATCAAAAATATAAGAAATGTTATTATTCCATAAATCTAAATTTTTGAGCTGTGGCAATGTTAATAACTCATAAGGAAAATGTGTTAACTCATTATTCTCTAATTTAATCGTATGCAACGCAGAAAGTACCTCATAATCATAAATACCACAACACGCTAAACCAAAATCGTTCAAACATAATTTTAAATTTTTTTCCCCAACAATTAATTCCTGCAAAACTTCATCAGGATTTGTATCTTCAAGGTCATAAAGATATGTTGAAAGAGAATTATTTCTTTCAACTAACTTACACCCTTGTTTAAAAGCATATTTTTCTAAATCTTCAGGATTATTTAAATTTTCAGGATTATCTTTTTCATCTAGCCATCTATACAACCAATCAATGTACCAATCATTTTTTCTTGCAGTATTGGCAATTAAATCTTGCAAACTAATATCTTGCATTGCGCACAGACTACCGGGCAAACACAATGCTAAAAGTACAACCTTTTTCATACTGCTCCTTTGCTTTATGCTTCTTTTTATGTTTAGCACCAAAAGAGATCAATAATCACTAAAGCAGACATAAATATGTTATGCTCAACACAAAAGGAGTATTTTATGCAGGCACAACAATTATCCTCACGCACCGTAAGCGTCACCTTATTTTTTTCGCTTCTGTTTCATCTTGCGTTACTCTTTTTTTTATTGGTTAATCATTCACCAAAACAAAAAAAACATCTTTTTGGGATACAAGAAAAAAAACAACATCAATGGGCTTCACGCAATGCAAAAACTGGTGCACCAATCTTTTTTATGCCAACGCCACCCGCCGTCGCTCACAAAGCTATAACACAAAAGCAACAATCCCATACACCTGTAACACCACAAAAGCCCACAAATCAAATAGAAAAAAAACGTTCGCCCTTTGTGAAAAAAAGATTACAATCCGTCTTCGCTCCTACTTCACCACAAACTGAACCGCCCACCGTTACTCATAGAGCTATGGCGCAGCGTCGCGTCGATAAAAATCCTACGAAACTTTTAGCGAAACGCAAAGACGGGCACACACAGCGTCAACAATCCGCAAAACCTAATTTGCTGCAAATCGCAAATGGCTTTTTAGACCACATGAAAAAAAATGGTAAAAGTCGCGTCAATGTTATCGGCAACGATAATGCAAAACCAACAGAACAACAATTGCGCGAAGAGCGTTATCTTGAACGATTAAACGCTTGTATTCATAACTCTTATTCTATTCATCGCAAACAAGCACCGTACTTAGGAAGAGAAAAAAAAGAGATGCATATTCGTGTGTCACTAAATAAACTTGGTAATCTTATCGATTTGCAACTTCTTGACTCATGCGGAAGCCGCCATGTTGATCAATTTATACTCTTTTTATTCCGTGATGCAGCAAGCTCGTTTCCACCATTGCCAAGTTATGTTAAACACGATCCGTACACGTTAAATTACACCATCTTTGTAAACAATAAGACTTCTACACCAATTCAAGCATTATTTAATTAACAAAAGACGAGCGATTATCAATCGTTGCATTCATAAACCTAGAGGCTTGAACACAGTACAATTAACAATCGCTCGCATTTCTAGAGAAAAATTTATTTTCTTCTAATTATCCAATACGTTTTTTAATCAAATCGTTTATTTTCTTTACATCTTTTGCACTAAGTTTTACTGGATCAATAGCACTAGGAATCACACTTATCAACGATTTCATAATATCGCCAGTTTCATCTATTTGCTTAATAAAATTAGCAAGAACTGGACGAAGTTTTTTCTGTGAATCTGGAATTAAGTATAATCTAACAATACTTAATATAGCTTCAAACCTATTGACAAACCTTACCACATTGGTCATAAGTACTGCTGATGCAATAACTTTGTCATTCTTGTTTGTCGCAGCTTTTACACGATCAATATCTTCTTTAATTCTTTCCGGTGCTTCTTTAATTTCCCCAATCAGTCCCTTGCTGTACTTAAGTAGACTCTTAGCACCTTTGACCGGACTAAAACTACCTGTTTTTTTTAAACGCTGCTCTGTAGCTCTTTCTCTTAAAGCCTCCATGAACTTTTTCTGCTCGTCCTGAAACTGTTCTATTTCAGCCTCTGTAGGTTCGTCTCCCGCAATTTTCATCTCTGGTGGACGACTTAGCCCTCCTTGTTCTTGCACTTCTTCTTGTGCAAATGCATTACCCGCAAAAAGCGCCAATACTGCAAACATTGCCATCAATGTTTTTTTCTTCATAACAATAACCTCCGTTTTTATGTTACGATATACTTCTAATTGAAATTATAAACTACCTTAGCACCAAAAAACAAGAGTTTATATAAAAAAAACAAATCTTTACCAACTTTAAAAGCAGTTAACAAAAAACGAGCGATTATTGATTCAATAATCGCTCGTGTTTCTAAAGAAAATTTTATTTTCTTTTAATTTCCAAGCATACGTTCTATAACCAAGTCTTTAATTACATCTACTTCTTCTTGGGTGTACGTTACTGGAGTAATAGCTTTTGGAATCATACGAGACAATGATTTTATAATCTCGCCAATTTCACTTGATTGTTCAATCAACTTAGCCAATACTGGACGAATTTTTTTCTGTGCATTTGGAATAAAATTCATTTTAACAAGATTTAAGATGTCTTCAAAGTCATCCAATAATGTTGTAACATGAACCAAAAGTGGTGCTGATGCAATAATTTTATCACTCTTACCTACCGCATCTTTTACACGATCAAGATCTAATTTAATCTTTTTTGGTAATGCTTTATATTTGTCATACATATTTTGTGCAAGACTAAAAGTTTTAAAGCCACCAGAAATCGGATTAAAACCAGCTTTTTTGCCTAAAAGACCCGCATCATCCAATTCTTTCAATTTTTTGAAATACTCTTGCACCTCTTGTTGAAATTCTTCTGGTGTTTTACCTTCAACCATTTCTGGGCGAATTGGGAGCTCTACCTCAGCAAACGCATTACCCGTAAAAAACGCCAATACTACAAACATTGTCATTAATGTTTTTTTCTTCATAACAATAACCTCCTTGTTTTTATATTGTTATATATTTCTAATTGAAATTATAAACTACTTTAGTGCTAGAAAACAAGAATTCCTACGAAAAAAAGAAAATTAATGACGATTTTAAAAATATTATTTTCTGTTATACTTATTCTAGTACTTTGTAAATAAGCAATATATGCTCATTTTAGCTATTTTATACCGATAAACTTTATAATCTTGGTGACTTAATGAATAAAAGGGACTATTACAACATTCTTGGCACATCAAACGCCGCATCACAAGATGAAATTAAAAAAGCGTATCGCAAACTTGCCATGAAATACCATCCTGATCGCAATCCAGACAATAAACAAGCAGAAGATAAATTTAAAGAAGCAGCTCAAGCGTACGAAGTTCTGAGCGATGAGCAAAAACGCAAAGAATACGATCAATTCGGCTATAACGCGTTTGGTAGTGGTGCTGGCGGTAGCCAATATAGCAACACAAACGTAAACATGGAAGATATTCTCAATAATTTTGGTGATATTTTTGGTTTTGGTGGCAATAAAAATCGTCAACAACGCAAACAGGGACCAGAAGCTGTTCGTGGTCATGATTTATCTAAAACAATAGAAATTTCACTAAAAGAAGCGTATCTTGGGATAAAAAAAGAAATTGGTTATTATCATTTCTTCATGTGTGATACATGCAATGGCCTTGGCGCAGAAAAAGGCACAAAATCAACCTCATGCGCTGCTTGTAAGGGCGCAGGGCAAACAACCTACCAACAAGGTTTTTTCATGTATTCACAAGCATGTGGGCCATGTGCTGGCAACGGTTACATCATTCAATCACCATGCGAAGGCTGTAATGGCCAATCTCGCACACAAAAATATGACAAATTTACACTTACCATCCCTGCAGGCGTATTTAATGGTGCAGAGCTTAAAGTTAGCAATAAAGGCGACGCTGGCGTGTATGGCGGACAAAATGGCAACTTCTTTGTAAAGATTGCTATTCAAGATGATAAACGCTTTAAACGTGAACAAAACGATCTTTTGTGCCAATTAATGCTTACATATCCACAACTTGTTCTTGGTTGCCAAGTAGAGATTGAAAACATCGATGGTACAAAAGAAACCATAAAAGTTCCTCGTGGCTGCCAAGTTGGACAAAAAATATTGGTTGTGGGTAAAGGATTTAGTCAACTACGCAGCTCAGTCCGTGGCAACTTAGTTGTTGTAGCGCAATGTCATGTGCCGAAAAAAATCAATCAAGAAGCCAAAAAAGCATTAAATGAATATTCTAAGATAGTTGGTACTGATATTAATGATAAATCAAACTCGATTTCAAGCTGGTTTAAAAAGTTTATTGGCTAAATACCCAATCGACGCTTTTTAATACTTTTTTGTGACATTGCGTTTAACGCAGCGCCTTGACCTACTTTTTGTTGTTGCTTACCCAGCAAATAATAAAAAAAGTCACGATCAGCTCCTTTTACTACCGCTTGCTCATGCGATTCTGCTAATGCAATAGGATAACCAGTACCTTTAATACACTGATCCCACACAATACGTGCTACGCACAAAAGATGATCTTCATTTTGTGCTATCCATGCAGGAATTTCAACACGTCCAATCTCATTGCCAACATTAAGATAAAAAAAGTGTGGTCGCAAATGTGCTGGATATTCATCACTGACTGGTGCGTTATTACAAAAAACAGCCGTTCGATGCCCAACGGGTAAAAAACGCGCCATAATGCTCGCATCACTTACATGCTCTACAGCAGCGTACAATTCTTTTTTTGCAACATCAAAATTTGCCAGTGATAACTTAATAAGATTTATAAGCTCCTTGCTACGTGGCATGCTAATGTATGATGCGTACAATTGTTTTTGTTGATATAATGCATCTAATGAAGAAAAATAGGATAATAAATATTCTCGTTTAAAGCTTTGGCTATTGGGTAAATGCCAAAAAATAAGCGATCCATCGAACAAAACTAGCGATAAATCATCTTTTTTAGATTCTGCAATACTTGAAGATAACTCCAACGCTAATCGCTTTGCATTAACAATCTCGATTACCGACACATCGTTGTGTTGCTCATAACCGTTAAAAACGTACGGCTGTGTACCAAAATCAACTTCTGAGCCTGTTTTTTTATAATTGAACACCACAACACCAATATTGATCAAATAACACATTGTGCCGCGATGACGTTCTGGATAAATTTGTGATCCATCAATCCCAATAACGCTATATTCATCAACTGCTGTAGAAACTTTGTGTGTATCAGCAAGTGAATCATACCATGTTGGCACGGGCCATGGCGCTGAGACTCGACGAACTTTGTACAAAAAAGTTGAATCAGCAATAATCTTTTGCCATGTTTTATAGGCAATTTCATGTTCTGCCGAAAGATCGATAAAAAGTTCTTCTGAAAGCGTTTGTAAGATAGACGCTACTTTTGCATGATTTAACATACGTTATAGCTTGGCAGAAAGTACCTTACTTGTCATCTCTTTTTATAAGCGCGTTTTGCAACGCGTGTAATGGCAATAATGCACAACGCATACGATTTGGGCCTATTTCTATACCAAGCAATACAAGAATGTCATCTTTCGTCAGAGCCAATACATCTGCAATAGATTTTTCTTTTACAAGCTCAGTCAGCAACGATGCACTTGCTTGAGTTAACACGCATCCTTCTGCAGTAAAGCCAATAGTGCTAACTTTATCGCTATTTGCTAGCGTGCCGTTAATATGCACCATGTCACCGCACGATGGATTAAATTGCCCAGACGAAAAATCAGGGCTATCAACCAATCCTTTATTTCGTGGATGGTGATAATTATGTAACAAACGTTCTTTTTTATTATCCATACTGTTTTATTCACTCCATTTTTATAATATCAAAAAAGAAATAATAACACCATCACTCTTTTTTTGATTTCCAATTAAGCAATATTGCTTTTCTATAACAAATAACCTTATACTCACTAAGTATCCATTTACCAAGGAGCACCAATGTGCAACAACTCTTTGCTTTATCGTTATGCATTGTTAATTATCATATTATCAGCTGCTATCAGCGATTGCGCAAAAAATAACATTTCAGTAAAAAAACTTTATAACTATGCAGAAAAACTCCACAACAAAGAAATAATTTCACGCGAAACATTAAACTACTTATATCTCAGTTTATCAAGTGATTATACACTAAAAGATATTGTAAATCATGATGATATTTTTTTTTCAATAGATACCTGTCACGAAATCATGCACGAATATCAAATATTGCGTTCTAAAAAAAAATTTAAAAAGTACGCTTCTTTTTTTGATTATATGAACTTATCTTTACTGATCTATATCGTACATCATTATACACCACCAGAATTGCAATACAGAATTCTAGAACCAACAATTCCCTTACTTGTTGATCTTGTGTATGAACAACTATTGTTAAAAAGCGATTGCAGAAAACACCATTACCAATGCAAACCTAATTTTCGGGTTAAAACAAATATATTAGCCATGGATTATGAAAATTTTTTCATGGGCTTAAGCAATGATACTTTTTTTCAATGGAATCCACTTATAAATGAAAAAACACAAAATCACTATCAAATTTATTTTATAAATTCTTTAAAAAAACTAATTTTATTATCCAACAACCAAGTATTAATCACCTCAAACAATGGGGTAGTAAAAGAATTTATGGTTGATCTTGAAGATCATAAGAATGATGATGAAAACATACTATTTATAACAAATGAAACAATTGAAAATGCCACACTGAAAGATCTTGATCCTGAAGTACTTGAAAATAATTTTGCAGAGTCAATTTGGCAGATTAATGAAGAGACAAGTATTGTTACACTAAAAACAACAGAAAATTTTCATATCGTTGCATCAACTGAAAATATTACCCTACTTGATATTTATGGTAACTTCTTTTTGATTGATAATCAGACTCTGTATAAAGGAAATGCTCTTGCGCAAGAATTATACGAAATAGCAGAACTCCCTTTTGATGAATCTAACAGAGGCCTAAAAATTGCTGTTCTAAACAATAATACAGTTGCACTCTCAATTAAAAATCCTAACCGGGCAATACACATACAATCACTCAATGATGAATTCTTCGTTATAAATAAAGCACATACAAAAGTCATTACAACTATTATACCACTTGATGATGATCTATTTGCGAGCTCATCTTATGATGAGAGCATAAAAATATGGCCACTACATCAGCAAAAAAAATTAAAGCCGCTACAAATACTAAACGATGGATCTCCTATTATAAAAATAGAAAAAATTTGCACTAATTTATTGTTGTCGATGACATTAGATGGAAATTTCAACATTTGGAACTACCAAACTGGTGAATATATAAAAAGAATCAACGTTATCTATCCACATGCATTCGATTTTTTTATGCATAATGAAACGAGTATTGTCTTTACCTCAGAAAATGGCATGCGTGTTCATTATCTTGCACTAATCGAACCGTATCGCGCACAAGTACTACAAGAAATGAAAAAATATCCTTTTTCTACCGTATTTTACGACTTATATTCTGCACTACAAATAAATGATCCTGATAACTACATTGCAATGATAGAAGAATATATCGAAGATGCTGCGCCTCAAGAAGAACTCATAGAATGACGCATTTTTTCCACAAGAAAATATGTTATCAATGCATAACTGATCTCTCTAAAAACAAATAAAAAATCTACTGGAAACCTTTCAATCTGTTTTGTTATTTTTTTGAAGTACGATATTTTTTCTGCTTGTTTTATTACTACTGGCATAGCGCAACGTACTGTTGTGCTAGTTGCTAATGATGTAACGTTATACGTTATTGTTGGCATTACCTCACATTTGTTTTTTGAAGCATCATCATCTTGCGTTAAAAATAACTTTATTCCTGCAGCAATCATGTATTGCTCATATGGGTTATAAATAGATGCATCATACGCCTTTTGTGCAAAAAATTTAGCGCAAGATTCATCCTCACGTTCACGATATGATTTTCCATAGGAATCAACACATTTGTGCAACGCAAAATTAAATAACAGATCAACAACTCCATCATGAATGCACTCATGTATACCTTTACGATCGGCAACATAATCAATTAATCGCGCGCCCATATACAAATTAAATTCACCTAAACATATTTTTTGTGTTTCAATAGTTGGTATCCAAAAAGCACGATATTCATCATCTTTATTTAACGAATAAGACGCCATGCCCTTTGTAAGCAATCTATCAATCTTTTGCATAGGCTTTGTTTCTTGCAAATTACTAAACAAACAACGCAGAACACTTGCGGCACCAATGCCATACATGGTGTTGTGTACTGATGGCACAAAAAAAACCTTAAAACTTCGCTGTGTAAGCGCTTGTAATGCTTTTACCGCCAAATTGACGGCAACATAGCGTTTTGCACTCACAATAACGTTTCGTGGCACATTACTATTGCAACCATCAAAAAACTCCTCATCTTGTAGTATCTTTGATGCACCATTGTACAAAGCAGAATCGAAAGAGATACTTGTGATTATTTTTTGTGAATTAGTCCATAAACGCGTAATTTTGCTTAAAAAAGACTCTTCATCAGAAGCGATAAGTAAAAATGAACTAAAAAAACAAAATAAATAGATAAAATAGCGACTAGAGCGCATTATCGAGCGTTTTTTGATCTTCATGTACTCTTGCACCTCCTTGCATTTTTATGAAAATAAAATATACTAACTGTAATAACTTAATAACTATTATTAAACCGGAGATTTTATCATGTATAAAATACATCGCTACTTTCTAACACTTTTTAGCTTTATGCTAGTACTAACTGCGACAATACGCAACAACCCTGTGTATCGTAAACCACAACTAAATTTTGTCTTTGATTTAGGCGATGTTTTGGTGAACGCAAGTAAACCTAAAGCATTTTTTCTAGAATTAAAACCAACAAAGATTTTTAGTTTTTTCCTAAAAAATGGGACTTTTCCAAACCATAATACCCTTTTTGATATTTTAGAAAAAATTGGTGGAAAACAAGTACACGAACCGTTTGCTTGTCATAATGAAGGCAGACCATTACCGAAAATTATGTGTAAATGGCAAACAGGACAAATGTCAAACGAGCAGATTCGTACATTATGTTTACAAGAAATTAATAATCACCCTGAATGGTTTAAAAACACAGCGCACAAAAAGTTTATTATTGAAATGATCAAAATTACCTTTACTCCTGAACGTTTAATTAACATAATGCAAATGAAACCAAAATATGTAAAACTAATACAAAAACTTAAAGCTGAAGGTCATCACATCTTTATTTTATCAAATTGGGATGCTGAATCATTTGCACACCTTAAAGAAAAATATACAGACTTTTTTGAACAAGTTGATGGGATTGTCATTTCTGGTGAAGCTGGTTGCATGAAACCTGATAGAAAAATTTACGAAATATTACTCACCAAGTTTAATCTTAATCCAAAAACATGCATTTTTATCGATGACCGTGAAGAAAACATAGTTGCAGCACAACTGTGTGGCATACAAACGATTCTGATGGAAAAAGACACTAAGCTTAAATATGCGCTTAATGATCAACTACAAGAACATGCAGCACCAGTAATTGTATAACCCTTTTATGTCGAAACAAGAACTTTAATTAGCATGCATAATAAACTATTTATTGTGCATGCTACTAACGACGATCTAATTTTTTTTTGATCATAATCAATAACATAAAGAATAACGCAATACCAAATAACGCACCAAAAAATTGCAATAAAAATGCATCACGAATAGATTCTAGCTGATCTAACTGATACCCAACATGCGCAAACAAAAATGCTGCGGGAGCCATACTAAAAAACGTTAAAAACACAAATTGTGTAACCGGCATATCGGTTAAACTTGAAAAAATATTTACTATAAAAAACGGAAATATTGGCAACGCACGCAAAAACACAAATGCATACAAACCATATTGCGCAAACCAATTATTTAGTCGTTGCAGATATTTAGCATACATTTTTTGCGCAGGTTCTTTAACAACATAACGCAACAAATACAACGTAACTGTCGCCCCAGCTGTAGCGCCACACAACGCGAATAACCCACCAAAAAACGTACCATACAAAAAACCACCTACAAACGTCATAAGTGATGCTACTGGTAAGTTAAAAACAATGAGCCCAGCATACGTTGCAAGATACATCACTACCGATAACACATAGCGATGAGCAATAAACACTCTGATCTCTTGCTCATAAAACTTAATCATTTCTAATGAAAAAAAACGATAGAGGCCTGTTGCATAAAAAAGCAGAGTGCCTAAGATAATAAACGCGACAAGCGCAATACGAGAATAATTATTGTTCGTTGTTGATGCGTGCTTGTTCGTCATTAGCTACTTTTCTTCGTTGTAAATACATTGGAAGCAATGATAGCACAATAAGCAAAATTAATACAGCGATAACTGACCATGAAAACAATTCTGATAACGTATCAACTGTACCTAACTGTGTGCCTGCAAAAACATAAATCGCAATAATTGGTGATGAACCAAGTACACACGTCCACAAGGTGTGGATTAATGGTACTTGTGCTGCAACAGCAACAAATAAAATAATGAAAAACGGAAAAATAGTCATAAGATTAAGTGTAATCAAATAAGTATAACCGTATTTGTTAAGATTACGCTTAAGTTGCTTTATCTGTTTATTATCTTTTGGTGCAAAGCGAGCAAGAACGGTAGAAAACAAAAAGTATGACCCGATAAGCCCTAAACCCATGCCAAGTAACGAAACAATCAAACCAGGCACAAAACCAAACAAAAAACCAGCGCCAGCAAACAACGGACCAGTCGCCGGAATAGTCAACACAACCGCTGCGCACAATAAGACAGCGTAACCAAAAAAAGAAAGATACCAATTCCGCTCAATAACACCTTGCAACCAATCGCGATGTAATTTTAAATTTTCAAGCGTGATAAGTTCGTGCAGACCAGTAAAACGCATTATCATCACAAATACAACGCACAACCCAATAATAATTAAAAGATTTCTTATTGATGAATTCATCAATCACCTCCGCGTTATAAAAAACTTTTTCAAAAATTGTACAATTTTGTTTTCTTGTAAATACTCCACATACGCTTTGTGCGCAAGTTTCCAATTAATCTCTGCATACGTTGGATACGCATGAACAACATCAAAAAGATTACGCAACTTTGCACCACGCAAACGCGCTAAGTGTAACTCGTGTATCAAGTCACCCGCACGCGGGCCAAGAATTTGAACTCCTAAAATATGTCCTTTGCCCGAACAAATAACTTTAGCTAGCCCATATTTTACGCCGTCAGTACGCGAGCGATCCAATTTGCTGTACGGATAACGATACACACGCACATCTTCGTGATCACGCCGTGCTTGTAGTTCATTTAGCCCTGATGACGCTAACTCTGATGCGGCAAAAATTGTCCACAAAGCGTCAGACTTGTTCATATGTTTTTTAAAGATTGGAATACACAAATTATGCACCGCAGTAACCGCTTGTGCCCATGCGATATGACTAAAACGATACGGGCCAACAATGTCGCCACATGCATAAATGTTTGATGACGTTGTTTGCATTTTTGTATTTACCAAAACACCATTACGCGTAAAATCAACACCCGCATTTTCACAATGAAGTTGATACACATTTGGTTTGCGACCAGTGACCATTAATATTTTTTCAGCGCCAATCACATTACGTTCACGCTTATCATCTAAAACTTTTACTTTTACCATGCCACTGCGTTCTGCCATTGAATCCACAAACGTATTTGTTTTGATCGTGATGCCTTCAGCCAGCATTTGTTCTGTTAAAATTGATACCAGTTCTTCATCTTGATCAGGTAACAAACGCATCTCTTGCTCAATAATGGTGACCACAACGCCTAAACGATTCAACGCACAACCAAGTTCTACTCCAACAACACCGCCACCGACGATAATAATTGATTTAGGTAATTTTATCGCTGAAAAAAAATTATCCGTCGTATAATACGGAATAATATCAAGACCAGGAATTTTTGGCACATGTGGTGATGAACCAGCAGCGATAACGATGTTTCGTGCACGAAATGGCGAATCATCATTATTGCGCAATAACGTATGTTTATCTAAAAAACGCACATCAGCATTAATAAGATCGATTCCTTCTGAATCAAGCAAAACTGGATCGTGTGTGGTGTACGTATCAATCATAACAGATCGCACATGCTCCATAACGCGATCAGTTTGAATAATTGGTTCACCTAAGCGCAAACCAAATCGTTCAGAGTTTCTAATGTTGTGACAAACGTTCGCTGCATGAATTAATGTTTTACTTGGCACACACCCTGTCCACGTGCACGTACCACCAAGACGCATTGCACGTTCAACTATCGCAACATGTTTGCCCATACCGTTTGCCATGCGTGCAGCGGTTAAACCAGCGGACCCTGAGCCAATTACTAAAATGTCATAATCAAACTTGTTTTTTATACTCATTGTCCCCTAAAAAACTATTTTAAAATAAATGTGTGTTTACTTAATTTACTATAGTTTATCACAACAGGTAAAATTCAATATTTTTAACGGTGTCCCCCGCCAAATAAAAACGCGGTCAACCCTCCACCCTGATTTCCATTTTGTTTTTTTACAGTAGTATTTGTAGAAGATGCATTATCAGATTCTTGTATATTCAATGCGACAATAATACGTCCAACATCGCCACGCAAACCTTGAATATCTTCTTGTAATTCACCAATTTTTGTTTTTATCTCTTCGGCTTGTTCTCCCGTCTCACGACGATGGTCTACAACGTTTTGCGTTAACGTATCAACTTTACCTTCTAATTGAGGAAACAACGTTACTATAATCGTATTAAGAATACCTCGCATTGCAGAACGCTGTTGATCAGCATCATCAAACCTCTGATTCATATTATCGTTAACCGTATCAACCTTGTTTTCTATGCCATCAAGCCGTTCACTCGTATCATTTCTAAAACGATAATCACAAATTTGTTGATTAATCAAACCAACAAAAACAGTGAATCCTAACCATGCTTCTGGACGGCATTGCGAACAAAATACAAAAATTTTTGCTGCTGCAGTAAAGATAAATTCTGTTTCCAATGAATGGGTTTGGCTGGAGGACATGAGTAACGATAAGATAATTACAAAACGCTTCATACACTTTTAACCAAGTTTCTCTCTTTAGTCAAAAGTGTACACAAATTATTTATGAATAAGCAAGTAGACGCTTAAGCAACAAATGTAAAAACCCAGGATAATAAAAAACAAACGGTCTTTTTTTATCCTTCTCAAATTCAGACGACAAACGTCTTTGTTCGTACTTCAACTTATAAAATGGGTACCTTTTTTTTATAAATTTAGGGTAAAACTTTGGCAATAATTTATTTTGCGAAATTGAAAATCTTAGAATTGCAACAGGAATCTTCATAAAAGTTGCGCTAGCGCAGAATGTACAACTAAGTAAAAATAAGGTTAAGTAAATTCTTTTGATGTTAAGCATGTTGTTGCAACTCTGTTATTAAATAATTTTACTTTTTAGGCCTTGTTCGTGTCCGCATTGAAAAACCGCCAAAAGAACTTCTCTGAAAATTCCTAGGTTGTTGTTTTGTGATGCCAACGTTATTAACATTTTCCTTAGGAGTAATTACATTAACTAATAAATCGGTATTATTTCTAACAGATTGATCGTTATAGTCAATTTGTTGATTATTTCCTCCTGCAAAAACGTAATAACTTATACCCTTAAGCATTGTATTTGCTATTGTTGGTGGCTCTTGAGATAATTCTTCAGAGTCTTGCTGTAACGCTTCCAGCTTCTCTAACATTTCTTTTTGATTTTTATCATAATTTTCACGTTGCAATTTTAAATCATCTATATCAATAATAATTGTCGCAATCTCTTTTTGATTTTTATCATAATTTTCACGTTGCAATTTTAAATCATCTATATCA
>DAOUPL010000057.1 GCA_030626185.1 bacterium
GTTAAAGGTATGATAATTGAATGGGAAAATTTATTTAATACAACAATGTCTGAAAGCACAATGGAGCGTGCTCTTAAAAAATGTGGTTATACGTTTAAAAAAAAACTTTTAAATATGCCGAATCAAACAAAGAAAAACGTCAAATGTTTTTGGAAGAAATTAAAAACATAGATCCAAATAATATTGTATATTCAGATGAAACAGGGATTGATGATGATGAAGTTGTAATGACCGGTTGGTCATTACGAGGTGAGCGTTGTTATTCAAAAAAGAAGGCAAATAGAACAAATAGATATAATATTACTGCAGCATTAAATATGGGTACTTTATTTGCTCCATTTATATTTCAAGGATACTCAAATCAATATGTTTATGAAGTTTACATAACGAAAGTTCTAATTCCAAAATTGCGTCCAGGAATGGTTTTTATAATTGATAATGCCAGTTTTCACAAATCGAAAAAAATAATACAATTAATAGAATCAGTTGGATGTCGAGTTCTTTTTTTACCACCGTATTCGCCTGATCTAAACCCTATTGAACACTTTTGGAGTAGTATTAAACATTTAATTCGAAAAGCAGCTTATTCATCAAAAGATTTTTATAAATCTTCTATAGAGGTTTTGGGAAATTTGTGCACCCCTTAGTAAAGCTGGCTATAAATGACTTAAATGCACTCGATACCCCCGTAAACCAACACATAACAATGGTAATTATGACACGGGCAACTTATGATATTTTATTGTCCTACATAACCATATAAATTTACACATCTTTACAAACAATTGTTTTTACCACCCTGCCATCCTTATCTTAAAATGTAGATACTTGGTATCTTTACCAAAAAAGGATATAGATGGATACAAGAAGAACAATTACCATAACCGCAAAAATAGTATTTTCTTTTTTACTAGTAGGGCTTGCTGTTATTGGTATAATTGGTTGGCAAGTATACTCCACTACACAGACAGAGTTTTTTAAAGAAACTTCTGATTTGCTTGTTGGTATGCGTGAAAACAAAAAAAATGAAATCGAAAACTATTTTAAAAATCTACATAACGAATGTTTATCAACTTCAGAAAGCACAATGACTTTTGATGCAATGCATGCGTTTGATAAAGCCTTTCAAGAATTGAAAACAACACCTGAACAATTTGCGCAATACAAAAAAGATCTTGCTAAATTTTATGAGCAAAAATTTTTACCTAAAATTAATGAGACCGCAACTACTCCACTAACGTTGGAAGATATTTTTCCACTAGAAGAAAAAACAATTATTTTACAAGCACTTTACATTGCACAAAATCCCAATCCTCTTGAACAAAAACGCGATTACAACAAAGCTCCTGATGGTAGTGCGTATAGCCAATTGCATGCAAAATATCATGGTATTTTTAAAAAAATGATAGAACGTCTTGGTTTTATAGATATTTATTTAGTAAATATTCTCACTGGTGAAGTTGTATTTAATATCTCTAAAGAGATTGATTTTGCAACCAACTTACTTTCTGGTCCACTACGCAAAAGTAATTTGGCAAAAATATTTAAATCTATTCAACAAACCTCTGATGAAAATTTTGTAGAATTAATTGATCATGATTTTTATGTCCCAAGTTATGGAGTACCTCATGCATTTATTGGTACACCAATTTATCAAAAAGGCAAAAAAATTGGTGCACTTATGTTTGAAATACCTATTGATCGCATCAATAACATTATGACCTTCAATAAACGTTGGCAAGATGTTGGTCTTGGAGTCACAGGAGAAACATTTTTAATCGGACAAGATAAAAAAATGAGAACTGTTTCTCGTTCTTTTATAGAAGATAAAACAAATTACTTTAAACGTTTACAAGAATTACAAACACCACAAAACGTTATTGATAAAATGAAAGTATTTAACACAACTATTTTATTACAAAATGTCGACACACAAGCAGCACGTGATATTTTTAACGGCATAACAAATATTGCAACAGTAAGCAATTATCTTGATCATCAATCACTTGCCGCATTTGCACCACTAGACATCCATGGAGTATCATGGGGTATTATTACGCAATTAAGAACTGATGAAGCATATGAACCGATCAGACAATTGTATAAAACAATTCTTTTGACTGCACTCTTTTTATTATTATTAATTTTTTGTTTTGGCCTATTTTTTGCACGTTATATTACTAAACCACCAAAAAATCTGCAACAAGCAATTCATGAACAAAATGGCAAAAAAATTGCTATAGCCAAACCAATAAAAACAAAAAAAGGTTGTGTAACCGAGACTGTTGTTGAGCAATATAATCTGTTAATGCAGCGCATATTTGATTTATTTACTAAGTGCAAGGGAGTTTACACTACCAATGATTCTTTAAATAAAAATTTACAACAAACAATTAAACAGCTTGTTACAAAAGCAAATCAATACGAACATAAAAAACAAGATGTACACGACGAACTGAAAGATAATAATACATTATTTGATGAACTACTATTAATCCAGTCAACACAAGAAGCAGAAATAGAACAATTACAAAATACCACTCAACACATTGTTGAATTAGTGCAAACCGCAACAACGCAACTACAAACGTTAAAAAAAGATGTTGAACAAGCATTTACTCATTACGATAATGTACAAAAAAAGACTCTGCCACTAAACACATATATTCATAATATTTCACAATCAATCACAAAACTTACCCAACAAGTTTCTCGCGCTATTAGTTATACGCATGAAGCAAAAGATACTGATGTTTCTGGTAAACATACGTTACAAACAGTTCATACTGCTATTGAAAATCATGCAACTGATATTACACAAACAGTTGATAAATTAGAAAAAACAAGTTCTGAATTGACGCAATACGTTAATCACATGAAACCGCACCTTAAACAAGCAAATAGCACAAGCCAAACAACAGAACAAACAAATACAAACACAAAAACAACCATTAACAAAATTAGCTCAACAGTCAAAACAATCTTAAAACAAGAAATACATAGCAAACAATTTACCAAACAATTGCACGACAAAATTGAAAAAATTATCGATCAAATAGAAACAATTTCTACTTTAAAAAACGAACTTACTACACTCAATGAAATCGGTAAACAATATAAAACAATGCAAAAAGAACTGACCAACATTATTAATCAAATAGAATGGTGAGGTTGGTAGATATGAATACAACCAATACCAAAAAAGAGCTGCCATTATCATTTTTTGTTTGTTTGTTTTTTTCTTTATGCGCTGGTGGTTTAACCACATTTACCGCCTATCAATATTATCAAACGTACAAAAAAACTTCATACGTAGAAAAAAAAAAGATAAAAACACGCATTAAAGGCATAGTCGACAAAGTAAACAAAACATTATCTCAAGCGACAACGGGAATTCAATACATTGCTGATGATTTTGCAGTAGGGAAACTAACAGAAAAAGAACTTGCAGAACAATTAAAAAATTATCTTAAAACAACTGCCCATTTTGTTGCAACTGGCATTGTTTACACACCACAAATACATAATAACCAACTAAAAAGTAGTATCTTTTTTAAACAACTTAGTACCATTGATGAACGTACTATTCATACCTTTTATGATTACACAAAAACAGATTGGTACGAATCTGCTATAGCAAAAAAAAGTCGGTGGATAGGCCCATATGCCGAACCATCAATCGATACGCTAATTTTACGTTACGTTGTACCATTGTATAGTTTTGACAAAATAGTACGTCATAAAAAATTTTTAGGGGCAATCACTTTAGATATTGATATTAATGAATTTAACACGTACATCGAATCAATTGGTATAGGTAAACAAAGTTACACCATGATGATAAACAAACAAGGCACCCTTCTTGTTCATCCACAAAAACAATACGTTGCTCAACAAAAAACACTTGGTGATATTGCACACGAAGCTGGCAAAAAAGACTTTATAACATTGAATAATATCATAAAAAAAACTGGTGATGGTGTTACTACTATTTATAACGAACAAACCAATAAAACATACAATGGATACTTTAATACGCTACCAAACACACATTGGACGATTATCACCCTTGTTCCACAACAAGCATATTATCTATTTTCTAATGTGCACAGACGTCAACTTATCAATTTATTACTCTCTCTTGTTCTTTTACTTTCTTTGCTATCGTTTTTATTTTTTGGCGCATATCACGGATCTCTAAAAAAACTTTGGTTATCGTCTTCGTGCACTGCACTATTCATCATAATTGCCATTATATCAATTTGGTCTCTAGAGATGATTTCTAACGTACAACAACAACAAACTAATGTTATTGGTAGTGATACTGATTTAGAACAATTCTTTTTTGTACAAAAAGGTATGCAACCGCAACTATACAATCAAAAACCATTACTTATTCCAACAGGGTTATTTATTACCTCAATAGATTTTGAGGATAATGATACACAGATAGTTCTTAATGGCTATATTTGGCAAAAATACCCTACTGATAAAAAAATAAAACATGGCGTAACCATGCTCAATGTTGATGAAGAATCGTATGAAAAAATTTATGAACATACACAAGATAATATAACAACTATTGGTTGGCGCTTTACAGCAGAATACTCAAGCAAACTCTCTTACACAAAATATCCATTTGATCAGCAAAACATTGCAA
>DAOUPL010000036.1 GCA_030626185.1 bacterium
ATAAATAACTTAATAAGTAATAATTATTAATATTAATATTTTCAATAACAAGCTTATTTTTTTGTTAAAAGAAATAATTAATTCTAGCATTGATAGTAATCAAATATCTATGGTGCAAAATTTTTTTGAATTATTGTTAGAAGAGTGTGAAATTACAGATATTGTGTTAAAATTTTCCAATAATTTAAAATTTAATTACAGTGAAAATGGAGCTGAACCTAGAGTTTTATTTAATTCATCCGTTATAAAAAATAAGCTTGTTATTGAAAATATTAATATTAATAATTATTACTTATTAAGTTATTTATCAATGGAAAAGAATGAAAAATACTGTATTTATACATTAAAAAAAATAAATGAAGAGCCAGATATTCTCAAGTCTTTTATAAATATATATGATTTAATTGTTTGGTATAATAAGTGTGATTTTATAAACATGGATAATACAAAAAGATGTTTATATTGGTTAGATCAAGCAATATATTTAGAAGATATAGATTTTTTTAATAAAATTTTAGCTGATTGTCAAAATATACAACAAGAGGTTGATTTTAATACGCCTATTGAGCTAGTACTTGCTAGGTCGTATATGACACAATCTTTATTAATTAGAGCGACGCGAGTAGACGGTATAGATTTTTTTAATAAAATTTTAAAGTTGCCTAATATTGATGTTAATGTTCAAGATAGTTTTTCTAAAACACCAATTTTGTATGCAATTGAAAATGAAGATTTAGAAAAAATAAATAAACTATTGAATCGTGGGGCCAGTGTTTTATGTCGTGATATAAACGATAAAGGATGTCGTAGGTATGCAAAAACAACAAATAATTTAGAAATTAAAACATTAATATGTGATGTTTATGCTAGTCAATTATTACTTAGTAATCCTAATTTCTAACTAGGCGTAAAATACCAATTACTTGTGTATTTTGAGTTTTTAAGTTTGTTGATTATTACAAGCATTATTCGCCAAGTAGGCGCTTTTATATAAATAGTTTTACAAAATATTTTTTGTACTTTTTCTATCGGTGGCGTAGTAGGGCCATACAATTGCGCAGTAAGCTTATCAGTCGAGATTATTTGTTGTGCTTGGTGAGCGATAGCGTGTGCATCTTTATCAACAATCGTTGGATTAGCATGTTTGATTTCAATACACGCAAAACGAATGTATGGCGGATATAACACATCTTTACGCTTGGCAAGTTCTTGTTGCGCAAAGACAAGATATTGTACTTCATCAATAAATTCCAGCGCAGGATGATCGGTCATTGTCTGAATAATAACTTCGCTATTTTTTTTATGTCGTCCTGCACGGCCTGCAACTTGAATAAGTTGTTGTAAAGAAGTTTCTACTGCGTTGTACATAGGCAAATGAATAGAAAGGTCAGCCCAAATAATGCCAATTAACGTTACTCCAGGAAAATCATAACCTTTGGTGATTGTTTGTGTGCCGACAAGAATGTCGATTGCGCCATCGGTAAACTGTTGTACCGTTGTGGTCCATTCTTTTTTCTTTTTGGTGGTATTTAGATCAGCACGAGCAATTATTGCATGTGGAAAAAGTTTTTGTAGAATAGTTACCACTTGCTGAGTACCAATGCCTTTTTTTAAAAAATCTTTTTCTTTTTTACATGAAGGGCAGTTTGTTGGCATTTTTTTTACATAGCCACAATAATGGCAATGTAAATTATCATTGGCGTGTAACGTTAAACTTACTGAACAATTAACACAATCGATGACAAAACTACACGATTTGCATTGTACAAAAAAGCTGTGCCCACGACGGTTGAGATAAATAATAGTTTGTTCTTTTTGTAGCAAGCGTTGCTCTATTGCTTTTTGCAGATTTGAACTGATCCAAAAATAGGGGCGTTTTCTATCTTTAGTGAGTAATACTTTTTTTATTGTAGGAAATGCTCCAGAAAAACGTTGTTTGAGGGTTAGCACAGGCCAATTGTGTTTTTTTGCATTATGCAATGTTTGCAGCGACGGTGTAGCAGAACCAAGTATAATTGGCACGTTGTAAGTAAATGCACGTACAAGAGCTGCATGCTTTGAGTTTATTTTTGGATGTTTTTTTTCTTGATAACCAACTTCATGTTCTTCATCAACAATTATAAGCCCAAGATTGCTTATAGGAAACAGAATTGGTAAATGCACACCAATAATTACAAGCGGTGTGCCATCGATCAATTGTTGCCACAAAGTTTTACGTTCTTGTGCGGTACATGCTGAATGTAAACCATAAATAGGAATATCTGTTGGTAATGTGTTTTGCAATCGTTGTTGCATAGCGATAGTGAGCGTTACCTCCGGTAGCAAGAAAATAATCGATTTGCTTTGTTTAATTGCATCAATAATCAACTCTTTATACACTTCTGTTTTGCCTGATCCCGTTACGCCGTGCAGCACAAATGGTTGGTATTTTGATTGTGTAATCGTTGGTGCCATTGTTGCGTATGCATCTTGTTGTTCTTCTGTTAATTGATAACTTTTTTTTTCTGTTGGGGGTGTTTGTTGGGTCATTTGTTGTGGTTCGGATGGTTGCTCTTTGTTGTACAAAAATGTTTTGGTTCGCGCGATAAGCACGAGATAATCAACGTTATAATGATGAGCAAGCTTTTTTATAAATGTGTTGTGATGAGCGTCTGCAGGAAAAGCAAAAAGATTATTAATATCTTTTATAACAAACGATGAAGTTGGTTTTTTATGCGCAACATATTCAACAAGTGCGGGCACAAAGCGTTTTTGCAACGGCACGTCAACGAGTGAGCCACGTTGTACTTTTGTGTGCCATTGTTGTGGTACGTGGTACCAAAGAGGTTTGGAGAAACCGGAGATTAAACGAACTTTAATAAACATGTTTTTAGTTTACGGCAAAATAAACTAGATGTCAGATGATTTGTTTTCTAAAAAAGTAATAATTCTTATTAGATCCTTCATTTTTAGATCAATTCTCTTTAGCGTATCTGGATGAAGTGAATCTTTATTTTCGGATTCTAAACATTCTTTTATATCGTAAGTATATTCCAGTAGTGATATTTGATCTATTAGCATGCAATCTTCATCATTACATGAGCGGATAGCAATTACATTATTAGTGTTTATATCATGTTTTTCAACGATATGAGTAAATAATTTGAAAGAACATGCTTTAATAATTAGCGCAAGTGGCGATATGCTTCTACTTATGCCATTATCGTACAATTCACATATGTTATAATTAAATGATGCGCCACGTTCTTCAAAATTTTCTACAAGATTAAAATTAATATTTGATGATGCAGTTTCAGCAAATGTTTTTGAGTAACCTGCTTGTGTAAGATTTGTATAGATTTTTAGGTCATAAAAATAGCCATTAAATAGTGATAAAAAAGGGGTAATGCATATTTTTTTCTCATCTGTAGCTGTTCTGTTTATGTAGTTAAGCTGTCTTGTTTGGGTATAATTTAAGAGTGTTCTTACAATTTTTTTATTTAACTTATATCTGATTGCTAAAAATAACGGCATCATGCGTTGATTGATAGCGTTGTTTTTAAAGTGGATAAAAGTAGGTTTTTCATCATCATAAAAAGGATTCTTTAAAATATAGTGTATAATTTCTTCAATATTATGTTTTTCTTTATTATTTTCTACTGAAATATATGATGCAATAGCTCTTCCAAGTGGGGTAATGCAACTAGCAAATGATTGGTCGTTTGCTAGGATAGCACAACATGTTTCATTTATAAGATTTGGATGTTTTTGTAAGAGTTTTATTGCTTTTCTTATATTATCATTATAAATGCAACAACCAAGATAGGACATATCTATTTTTTTTGTAGTACAATTTATAGAACAGTAAATATCTTCTTCTGGAATTTCATATTCACTAGTTATATCCATGTTGAATGATTGCTGTGTAACTATTGTGCATAAAGTAAAAGTGAAAAGTAATTTTTGCATAATCTTAAGATGTAAAAAGTTTTAAATATAATAATTTATTGTAACGTATTTTTTGTTAAATTAACAGAAAATCCCTGATTAAAAGTCTTTTTTTGTGCGTTCTTTTTCAATGAGTTGTGTAAAATCATCAGGTAGTTGTTGTTCAAAATAATATTCGGTATCCATAAAATTAAATTGCAACGCATGCGCATGCAACGCTTGACGATTAATCTGTTTATCAGGTAAATGATAAACGCTGTCGCCAACGAGTGGAAAACCAATTGATGCACAATGAATGCGAATTTGGTGCGTTCTGCCAGTAACCGGCTTTACTTCAAGTAGCGTTGAGTTATTAAAATATTCTTTTACTGTAAATAATGTTTTTGATTGGCGTTGTTTGGAGCTTTGGCTTGCAACAAATGTATGCACACCTTTTTGTTTGCTTGCAAAGGTGCACATGCGATTTTTTTTGTATGGGTGACGTCCAATTGGCATATCGATGATGCCAGTGCGATCTGGGTGCCCATGCACAAGTGCAAGATAAGTTTTTTTTATGGTGCGTTCTTTAAACATTCGATTGAAAACTGTAAAGGCATAATTTGTGCGTGGAATAATCATAAGACCAGAAGTATCACGATCAAGACGATGTACAATACCAGGGCGATCTTCGTGTCCAACATGTTGTATTGTTTGATTATGATAAAGTAACCAATCCATAAGCGTAGGAGTGTCAACATACTTGTTTGGTGGATGAACCAGTAGACCAGCAGGTTTGTTGATAATATAAAAATGTTCGTGCGTATACACTTTTTTAACAGTAAAAGGAAAATTTTTAAGGGTCGCCTCAGGGATAATACGCTTTTGTGGAAAATAGATTTGTAATGTATCGTTATGGGCAATAAGGAGTTTTGCTTTGTGGACAACGGTATCCTTACACAAAATGTGCCCTTGTTTTATTAGACGTTGAAAAAAAGAACGGGAATAGAATGGAAATTGATCACTGATATAGCTATCAATACGTTGTTTTGTGTTGTTTTCTAGTTGTACGTATAGAGTGATGGTACTATTTGGTTTTATTACGCTATGCGTATTCATGAGTTTCTACTAGACCTAATTTACAAACAATCGATTAAAAAATCATTAATGATCTCTTTTTAATATAAAACATTCAACGATAAAGTCAAATTGAAAATGTACTTGTCAATAGGGAATTGTACCGATATTATAAGAAAATAAGTCGTTTTATCACTTGATTGGAGTGCGCTATGGATGTAAAAACTATAATTGGTCATGTGCGTGATTATTTAGAAGATATTATTAAACAAAAAAGCGCACGCGCCAAGCAAATATGGCAGGCGTTTTGTGAGCTCCATCCGGTTGATATTGCAGATTTTATTGATGATAATAATAAACAACATCAGCATTCGCTATATTTGTTATTACCTGTTGAGTTACGCCATGATGTTTTTGTTGAGCTTGGCGATACAAGCAAGATTACCATTTTAGAACAAATGAGCGATCAAGAAGCAACTGATACTCTTGCGTTTCTTGCACCAGATGAGTTGACCGATTTATTTGATTTGCTTTCTGATGAAACATTAAAAAAATATTTATCTTTATTAAACAAAAAAGTACGCCAACAAGTAGTTTCTCTTTTAAAGTTTGATTCAGAATCAGCTGGTGGTGTGATGCATACCGATGTGATTACGCTCATGCCAGGTTTTACGGTAGAGCGCGCAGCAACATTATTGCGTCGTTTGCAGCCACAGCGCGACATTCATGAACAAATATTTGTAACCAACGAGCAAAATCAATTAATTGGGACCATTCATCTTGCAGATTTAGTATTGCAAAAACCAGAGACAAAAATTGATGCGTTTATGGCAGAAAATGAATTAGTGGTCAGAGCTGATGAAGATCAAGAAAGTGTGGCAAAAAAGATGCGTCATTACGGACAAATGATTGCGCCAGTAGTTGATGATGGTAATCACTTTTTGGGTGTAATTCCATCGGAAACGTTGGTCGACGTTATTGTTGAAGAAGCAACTGAAGATGTGCAACGTATGGCTGCATTAAAACCAATGAAAAAGTCATATTTTAAAGCACCATTTATGCGTGTTTTATATGAGCGTGGCAGTATTTTAGTTATTTTAATGTTATTCGAATCTGTTTCTGGTATTATTTTAGGTGCTTATGAGGGCATGCTCAGCTCCAGCGTTGTTTTGTATAGCTTTATTCCTATGCTTATGAGCATGGGAGGCAATACGAGTCATCAAACATCGACCGTGGTGATTCAGGGCCTTGCGTTAGGCGATGTTCAAACAAATGACATGCGTGCATTTTTAAAACGTGAATTTACCATGGCAGCATGTTTGGCAGCTATTTTAGGAACAACAGCATTTGCTCGTGCAATTATGACGGGGGGCTCGTGGTTACAAGGTGTAGCAATTAGTATTGCAGCCACGATAATTGCACTTGCGTCAGTTTCGTTAGGAAGTTTTATGCCATTGGTGCTAAAACGTATTGGTATTGATCCAGCGTTTTCTGCAGGACCTTTTTTATCAACGTTTATGGATGTTGCCGGTGTACTTATTTATTGTACAGTGGTTAAGTTAATTTTATTTTAGCCTTTAATTTGTGCTATTTTTCTTGACAAATGCGTGATGAAAAGATAATTTATCTTTATACTTATCCTTGAATATCAATGATGCGCTTAGATTCATTAGCTTTTAAGTTAGGGATGAATAAGTAAAAATTCATTTTTAGATACAATGGTTTTTGAGCCGTTGCGCATTATTTTTTGGATGAGCCGCTAGCTCAGTTGGTAGAGCAACAGCCTTTTAAGCTGTGGGTCGCTGGTTCGAGCCCAGCGCGGCTCACCATTTTCTTTTTGTCCCTATCGTCTAGACGGCCTAGGACATCGCCCTTTCACGGCGAAAACAGGGGTTCGAATCCCCTTAGGGACGCCAGTCTTCGTTGCTACGCAACTTCGTCTGGCTTTGCCACAAGTTGATTTTTAAATATTTGAAGGTTTTTTTAAATGGAAGATAGAAGACTGTCTGAAGAAGTTCTAAGTTTATCGAAGAACGAAGATGGACCGGCCTATTATTACGTTTATTTAATTAGATCTATAGATCTACCAGATATAGTTTATGTTGGTTATACAACAAATTTAAAGCAGCGACTAAAAACGCATAATTCCGGTGGTTCTGTTCATACAAAAAAAGATAGACCATGGAAGTTAATTGTATGTTTATCATTTTCAGAAATGTTAAAAGCTAAAAATTTTGAAAAATATTTAAAATCTCAATCAGGCAGAGCTTTTGCCAAAAAACGTTTTTGGTAATTTTATTGTTTTGTATAAATTGTTCTTATTTTTTGATATTTCTAAAATTATTTTGTAGATAGAAGAAGGTAAGTTTGTTTTTTATAAAAATGTGAAATATGAACAAGCGATATTTTATTGTTGGCATAAGTTGTATTGTATATTTAACTCTCATAGGGCACGGATTTGGTGCTCGTACTATTGTGCATAAAGTCGGTGGCTCGTGTATAGATATAAAACGATTATGTCGTTCATCGCACCGCAAAAAATCAAGAATTGTAACTTATGATCCATATTATGGAATGGGACAACATAAAATAAAACGATCTGGTCATAGTAAAACAGAACGATTTATTTGTTTTGGGTTTGAAGATAATTCTTGTGATATTGTATGTACTCCTTTACAAGAATTTTTTCTTTTTTCAACTCAGCAGTGTGGTAGAGACTGCCCGTCTTCGCGTAATGGCGGGTGGGTTCCTGCGTATAAATTAAAAAAAGGTGATTTGTTATTTTGCAAAGATGGACCTAAGCCAATTAAACACATAAACTACGTCAAAAAAACAATCGATGTATATATTGTTGAATTATCAGGTGTTCATACATTTTTTGTAGGATATTATGGTGCACTAACACACAATATGGATTTACCTATGGTGTGGGGTATTGGTGCAAGTACATCATGTGGCGCAGGTGCCGGTAGTTCAGCAGGATCTTTTTTTGGTCCTTTTTCTTCTTTTGTTGGAGTTGCTTTGGGGGCATTTATAGGGTTGTGTATAGGGCTTATACAAAATAACTCTACACGAAAATATTCGTGTAATAATGTACCATTACACTTTTTTGATGAATATGAACAAAATAATGCGTCATCAAGTGTGTCATCATCAGTTGGTGGTGGAAGTTTAAGTCCTATGCCTGATGGGCCTAAAAAGGATGATAAAAATAAAAATAGCAAACGTACCAATAAAGAGTTGTATCGGGAAGTTAAAAATTTATCAAAACAACTTAAAAAACATAAGAAAAAATTGGCGAATTATATAAAAAATCCAGATAAATACGATAATAAAAACTTTCTTAAAAGAGCGGTTAATCTAGAACAAAGAAATAGTGTTATCCAGGGAAGAATTAAACATTTAAAGGTAGAAATAAAAAATTTTCAAAGATTAATAGATAGTGTAAATAAAGAGTTTATGTTGCGAGGAGTATTATGAATATAACCGTACAAGAATTAGCAAAAATAACTGAAATATTACTCAAGTTTATAAAAGAAAAAGAAAAAGATATTATACCATTTAAAGAAGAAGATACTTATTATCAAAAAGTTTGGCATGCAGATCGTAATTTATATAAAATTCCTACAGTAACACTTGGTTATTTAGATGAAGATGTAGAAAATCTTAGGTTGTTATTAAAAGGAGATCCTCCAAGCAACTACGATTTAGAGAGACTTGGTGTTTTGTTTACATCGTTAGGGGCTACTTTAAGGTAGTGCGAAACAACTTAAAGGTTATAGTGTTTAAAAGTGGTCTTGTTCATTTTTTTATAACTTAAAATTAAAGGTATTATGAGCGCATCAAGATAAATTTTAAACGAAAGACTTAATTAAACAAAAGATAACAGTAGATGATGCTTTTAAAGCTTCTAATATTTTTGGACAAAGCAATAGTTTCGCAAGAGTATCTCTTTTGATATACCTATTTTGTAAATGTGTTAGCATCCAAGGGATACCGTCGGTTAGTGGTATGCGTCCAAAATCACATGATCTTAGCATTTGGGCTACTGATGGTGCTAAATCGGTAAATACTTTGTAATGTTCAAGTGTTTTATCGGTAATAAGCTTATTTGTTTCCATTGAATTCAATGATGTGGTGATGATTAAGCTCAAAATGATATTAAAATTTTTCATATAGATTCCTTTTTTATCAATCATAACATCAGGGCAAACGCATCTAATTTTCCTTTAATCCAATAAGATGTGCAATATAACTCTCATCTAATGCGGCTTGAAAGCGTTTTCTTCGCAAACTTTTTTTATTTAGCTTGTCGCGCCTTAACATGC
>DAOUPL010000014.1 GCA_030626185.1 bacterium
AGAATTTGTTTCTTTTTTAAGTTTAATCCAGTTGTAAATAGATCTTCTTGAAACATTAAACCTTTTAGCTGCATCTGAAGCACGCAACCCTTTTTCAATGGACAAAATAACTCTTTTTCTTAAATCGGAGCTCAATAACATAAATCATCTCCTATAACTTAGAAAAAGTTTATCATTATTGTTCAAAAATTAAAAATTTGCGCAAACCTAAGTGCTTCTTGCTATACTTACCAGTTAAGCGTAAAAAGAAAAAAATTGCATTCTCTAAATGTGCGCTTTTAGTGTTAGTTTTTTAATGGAAAGCCCCGATTTTCGGGGCTTTCTTATTGCATTCATTGACTTTTCTTATTGTATTTATTTATTTTGATTATAAGAGGTTATAACTAAAAAATGGAGAAAGTTATGAAAAATACCTTATATTCGATGTTATTCGTATTGTCAGCAAGTTTTTTGTGTGCGCAAGAGCCTGTTGAAAGCTTTGATGCTTTTGGCCAGTCGTTGCGACGATTGATGGAAAATGAGCGATTTTATAGTGATGTGAAGAAAAGCATTGCAGATTACGTGCGTGGGCATAATTTTAACGCGATAGATTCTAATCAAATTCGTGACTTAGTCAAAAATATTCGTTCGCATGACGATTCATTACAACAAATGGCGCAATTTGGTATGGAAAGCGCGCTGTTTGCGGGACAAAACATAGTGAATTGGCAAAACATTTTGAAACAACTAGAAGAAAAAATGAAAGCAATGCCAGAGTTGAGTAAAGTTGTGCAATTGGCTGATCAAGATCAGGTACAACAGATGATTAATCAAGGTACGACAAGTATTACGATAAATATTGATAAAGCGTTGCAAGAACAAGGGCAATTGTTCAAATGGGTAGAGGAAATGCGTAATAAAACATATGATAAAGCAAAAGAAAAAAGATTATATGAACAAAAAAAATTATTTACAGAACAAAATTTAGAGGAAGTGTTTGTAAGTGCTGAGCAATTATCGAATAAAGTTTCTGGCCAAGTGCGTATTGCTGGCAAAAACTATCCAACAATTTTACCTGCAACGATTAGCGGTATTGGTAACGCGTTAGTTGGCAGAACGCCATCGTACATTGGTCTTGCGATGTTGCGCAACTTTGATTATTCGCGTGATTTAGAACAACGCATCTTACGATTAACAAATAAATACAAAGATACGTTAGCGTTAACCAAAGCAGGGCGTCAACAACTTTCAGCATTTTTGTATCTGTTGAGTGGTATTTATACGCCATGGCGTGAGCTTGAAAGTGCGCGTAGTAAATATGCTTTCAAGCGTATGAAGCGTTCATCAACAATGCCAGGGTTCAAAGAATCAAAAGTTATTGTAACTTTTGCAATGGGGTGGCCAATTCGTGATGTGCAAGGTAAAATGACCGTTGATCTTAACGATTTATTAGCAATTTATAAACAACTTGGTGAGGCTGGTAGCACGCAAAAACGTCAAATGAAACAGATGCAAGCGCTTGGAGACTTTGCGGCTTCGTTGCCACAAGTTTTTGGTAGTGCAGATAAGCTTAGTGATAATTTAATCAAATTGTACAACGCAGTGCTTGATGGTATTACGCAAGGCATTGGTAAATAAATTGTACAATGTCGTTAAAAAAGATTAAATAAAAAGTTGATAGCGCTAATGAAAGTTAGCGCTATTTTTTTTGTAAAACGTTTGCTTTGTTACCTAATAATAAAACAGTTGACTTTACAGTGATAAAGATTGTACTTTTTGAGCTAATTATAATCATTTTTTTGTAAAGGAGTCGCTATGGCTGAGTTTGTTGATTCGTGTAAAACGTGTGCGCAAGATTGTAAAGCGTGTGTTGAAGCTTGCGTTAAGTGTCTTGAAGTGTGTAACGCCAAAGGTGAAACAGCTTGTGCAAGTGTTGTACAAAAATGTATTGATGCGTGCAAAGCGTGTGTGGCTACGTGTTATAATTGTTTAAAATTTGAGTCTGCTGATGCAGCAACACCAGGAATGAAAGATGCAATGTCTGATTGTGTTGCCAAATGTAATGCGTGCGTGCAAGCTTGTAATGATTGTATCGAAGAATGTAAAAAAACACTTGCTAAGCATGCTAACGATGCATCGGTGCAAGATGTAATGAACAAATGTATTGATGCATGCAATAAGTGTATTGCTAGTTGCAACAAGTGTATTCAGAATTGTTCTGCTTGTTGCAAATAGACGAAGATAAAGAATTATAAAAATATTATATTAAATTGATAGCGTTGATGAAAGTCGGCGCTATTTTTCTAGAAAATAGTTACTACAAAAGAGTATTATTTTCCAAGGTATTTTTATGTCAATCCGTCACCGCATAAATGCTACGCCGAGACAAGAAACACCTTGACTAAAAGGACACAAACGTTCCGTTTGATCGTTGAACGCGTCACAAGGTCAAGATTCATTCACCCGCCGTCGCATAAATGCTATGGCGCGGTATCAGAACTTTCCTTGACGCTTATCGGAGACATAAAAAATTGTTTAGCCAGTTATCAAATATTAATTATGCACGTCTAAGTGGTGTATGCTATAACTTGACGGGAGATTTTATGAAAGAATATTTGTTAAAGACTTTAGCAATTGATAATCAATGGGCAATTACCGTTGGGCTAACGATAATTCGTATTGGCATCGGGTTAATTTTTGTAAAACATGGATTTAAAAAAGTACTTGGTGGTTACGAAGAATGGTTATGGACCGGGCAACAAATGCAATATTTTGGTATTTACTTTTTCCCATTGTTTTGGGGAATTTGTGCGGTGCTTGTAGAGTTTGTTGGTGGCATTATGCTAACGCTTGGCCTTGGTACACGTGTTGCCGCAGTATTTATGGCGTTTACGATGTTTGTTGCAATGATTATGCATATTAGTAAGGGTGACTCTTGGGGTTATATTTCTTTTCCTTTATCACAAATGGTTGTGTTTATCGGTCTGTTTTTTGCTGGCAGTGGGCCGTATAGCGTTGATGCGCGGTTGATTGATTGGTTGAAAGCGACGTTTATGGGCTAAAAAGAACTTTTACAAAATTATAAGGCACGATTATCGTGCCTTATTTATTGCGATAACATGGTCAGAATTAGGTTTTTTAGTCAATAACTTGATTTTTGACTTCAGTTTTTGTCACACTAAAAGTAATGAATGTTAAAATTGGAGGTAATAATGACTAATTCATACAAAAAATACTTACTAGTACTTGTTGCAATAACTCTTTTGAATGGCGATATTACTGCGATGAAGCGATTAGCAGAAGATGATGATTTGCCAGGAGAGCCACCGTATAAAATACAAAAAATAGAACAAGAACCTGAAGATATGTCTCTAGAGGAATCTTCGGAAGAAGAATATTTAAGCGTTGAAGAATTTGGTGATGAAAGTAGCGACGAGTACTTAAGCACTGAAGAAGAAGTAGTTGATTGGGGTCATTTACCGAAACATCCTTTTTTTATTATTTTTGATTATATTTTACAAGCATCAGAAACATTTGAAGAAGTGCAAAATAGTATTATGTCATTACGGATGACGAACCAGAGGTTTAATGAAATAATTTTGAAGCATTACACAATGCTTAATAAAAAAACGTTACAAAAAATGGCAGAGTTGCTTTGGATTAAAGTTAAATTATCGAGGGAATCTCAAGGTTATAAATTTAAATTTCAACCTTTTTTTGATTTATTATTTAAATTTTCTGATAACACTCAATGGATTAATAATGTTATGACGCCAGAATTTATTATGCAAGTATTGTTACTTGATGATGAAGGGAATTTTGATTTTTCTAAAGTTCCTAAATTATACGCGAGCTTAGCAGGTAAAAATCTTGGCATTAGAAAAAGATTGCTTGAAATGGCACAACAATCAAATATGATTCGTCCATATTATCAAAAAAGCATTCAACGGAATGAGCAACTTATTTATGCTACATACACCGGTGATTTACAACAGGTTCAAGAATTACTTGAGCAAGGTGTTGATCTTGCTTATAAAAGTGAATTTACCCGTGTTACACCATTTATTGCGGCAATTCAAGGTGATCAAATTGGTGTTATACAATGGTTGTGTGAAAATTTTTACGATCAAATAATTGTAGTACACAAAATTAATGGAGATATTGAGTCAGATGAAAAAGAATTTGGAAAGCAGGTTTTTGAGGTATGTTTTGAAGAGCAAAATTTTGAATTACTTATGTATTTTATGTATGGTGATTGTTTTGTTGATAAACCTGATTTTCAAAAAGGCTTTCGATATGCATTTGAGGGAGGGGCAGGTTTTTTTGTTTATGCAATAGATAACGAAAAATATAAACTTGCAAAAAAAATACTTGAAAATACTGGTGAAATACCTGATTTTGGTTTTAAACATGCTTTGAGTAGCACGTTGATATCAGGTAATTATAATTTGGTATGGATGATTTTAACACATGTAGATTTTGTTTTAAGTCGTGAGGATGAAGACATTCTTGATATAGTGGCTTTCACAATAAATCGTGATCAAATTACATCAGAAGATATTGAAATTTTAAATGAGCTTCTCAATCACGATGATTTGTCTGAAGATGCGATAGTATATTTTTTAAAATATCCAACTAGGCATCGTGAATTAGCACCCATAATAAAAGAAACAATATTGAATCATCCAAAAGTTCAATGGGTTAAAGAAAACGTACATTATACACCGTTTTATCCATCGCAACGACCATTAAAAGAACCACAAGAAATTTTTAAACTTAAATAATAATCTGGCGATAGGTTGTCTATCGCCAATACTTTTACGATAATGTTGCAAGATGTTCAAGATCTTTATTATGACCAGATAAAATAAGTTTATCTTGTTCTTGAATAACGTAATCAGGATCCATAGTGCTGACGCGATCAACTTCTTTTATTCCAAGATAATGCACGTTGTACGCTTGGTACAAATTTAGTTCGCTAACTTTTTTACCCACAAACTCTTTTGGTGCAATAATCTGACTGACAGAGAACTTTTTTGTAATGCGTGCAAGATCAATAAACGGTGAGCTTAAGGTGTCTGCAAGACGAATTCCCATTGCTTTTTCGGGTAAAATTACACGATCAGCGCCAACGAGCTTGAGAATATCACGATGAATTCCATCAATCGCACGAGCAATAACGCGTGGTGTTGCAAGACGTTTTTTAAGCAAAGCAGTGATTAAGATTGATTGTGCAAAGTTTTCACCAGTGGCAACGATAACGGTGTCCATTTCGTCAACGCCAATACTTTTGAGTGATTCATCATCAGTCACGCGCATACAAATTGCTTGAGTTACACGATCACGCACTGAGGCAATAATTTCCTCATTGCTATCAACTGCCATAATTTCCATGCCATTTTCTGCCAAATGTGTGGCAACTTCTTGACCAAATCGCCCTAAACCAATTACGCAAAACTTCATAAAATCCTTATGATCAATAATTTTTATCCAAGCATAACGCGTTCTTCAGGATAAGTAAATTCTGTTTTATCCCGTTTTTTCTGCATTTTAAGACCTAAGAGTAACGTAAGTGCACCAATACGTCCAATTAGCATTCCAAGAATAATAAATAGTTTTCCATTTGTTGATACAACAGATGTTATTCCTGTTTTGATCGAAATTCCAAGTGATGCAAACGTGCCGAATGCTTCTAACACAACTTCAAAGAGTGACATGTTGGGCTCTGCAACTAAAAGATAAAAAATAGAAAGCAGCACCCACGATAAACCGAGTAACACAATGGCAACTGCTTTAAAAACTTGATCAATGGGAATGTTGCGTTGATAAATATCTACGGTAGTTTTACCTTTTATTACTGCTTTTGCGGTTGAGAGAAAAATTAAAAATGTTGTTAACTTTATACCACTACCGGTAGACCCAGGCGCTGACCCGATAAACGAATTGATCAATAACATAAATAAGGTTGCCGCACTGAATTGCGTTATATCATGCATGACAAAGCCAGCACTTTTAAATGAAGTAACATAAAACAATGAGGTATTTATTGCTTGCCAGCATGAAAGCCCTGCGAGTAAGTTTGTACGTTCTAATAACCAAAAAAGAAGAGTTCCACCTATAAGCATGGTAAGTGTAGTGAAAATTATAATTTTACTGTACAGACTAAGTTTCATGCGCTTTTTATTAAAATACGTGCCAAAATAACGGGTAATTTCATACCATGTGATAAAACCAATACCACCAAAAAGCATAAGCATTGTGGTGGTTAATACAAAAATAGTGTTGGTATTTTGATCTTGCATGAGCGTCATGGGCAACGTGATGCCCGCGTTGCAAAATGATGAGACAGAGTGAAAAAAGGCCCAAAAAAGTGGCGGGGTGGTGAGTAATGTGTGATCAATGGAATTGACCAAAATAGAAGCACCGATAACTTCACAAATAACAGTAAAGATTAAAGTGAAAACTAAAATGCGTCGTGCATGCTTCCATGAATTGAGTTCTAAAATTTGACTCGTCATTGCTTGTGTTGCAAGACCAACGTTAGTAAATAAATAGATAAAAAAGAGTGTCATGGTAATTAATCCAAGACCACCAATTTGGATAAGGGCTAAAATAATACATTGTCCTAAAAAGGTAAATTGATCAAGACTAATTGTAAAAATGCCAGTAACGCATGTTGCTGATGTTGCAGTAAATAAAAGATCCATAAATGGCATAGGCACAAGACGTGCTTGTGGCAGCATGAGCAATAATGTACCAACGGCAATGGTAAAAATGATTGAGCTTACAATAAGTCGTGCTGGTGACAATGCTTTTGCAAGTGAAAATGACATACATTAATCCTTTAGTCTTTACTGGATATTAACCATAACAAATGGCAATAATGCAAGTATACGAATATTCTTAGATGATGCAACCGCAAAATTATAGGCTAAAGTAGTTGTAAAGGTACGTAATTATTTGATCAATTGCAATACGCTCTTGTTGTAATGTGTCACGATGACGAATGGTGACGCATTGATCATCTTGGCTTTCAAAATCGTATGTGATGCATAACGGTGTGCCAATTTCATCGTTGCGACGATAACGTTTGCCAATTGATCCTGTTTGATCAAACGTGCAGATATAACCATGTTTTTTTATTTCATTAAATAGTTGTTTTGTTGGCTCGGCTAATTGTTTACTTAATGGAAAGATTGCAAGCTTAATTGGCGCAATGTTTTTGTGTAATTTTAGTACTACGCGTGTATCTTTTTCTAGTTGTTCTTCGCAATACGCATCAAACAATAATGTTAAAAATAATCTATCAACACCAACAGAAGATTCGATCACGTGTGGAATAAAGCGTTCTTTTGTTTCGTCATCTATTTGTGACAGATCTTTGTTTGCTTCTTGTGCGTGTTGCGTAAGATCATAATTACCACGATCAGCAATACCTTCAAGTTCTTTCCAACCAAATGGAAATTGATATTCAACATCAACGCATTGGGTGGAATAATGAGCAAGTTCGTTTTGTGCATGCGGGCGAAGACGAATTTTTTCTGGGTTTACGCCAATTTTGGTATAAAAATTAAAACGTTCTTGTTTCCAAAATTCAAAATATTTGTCGCTTTGATTTGGTTTACAGAACCATTCAAGTTCCATTTGTTCAAACTCACGCATGCGGAACAAAAATTGCTTTGGCGTAATTTCGTTTCTAAATGCTTTACCAATTTGTGCAACACCAAATGGTACTTTTACGCGATTAGTAGAAAAGATGTTTTTAAAATTACTAAAAATTGTTTGTGCTGTCTCTGGGCGTAAATAGGCAGTTGAGCTGTGATTGCTGGCAGCACCAAGTTGTGTTTGAAACATTAAGTTAAATTCACGAACGTCAGTCCATGCAGTGTTGCCACAATGGGGGCATGCTTTTTTTATGTTGATGTCATCAGCTCTAAAACGTTTTTTGCATGAGGTACAATCGACCATTGGGTCATGAAAGTTTTTTATATGGCCAGAAGCTTGCCAAACCGCTTGTGGGCCCAAAATAGCACCATCAAGAAATATGATGTCGCCATCAACTTGAGTGATTGCATGTTTCCATTGTTGGCGAATGTTATTTTTCATAAGTGAGCCAAGATGGCCAAAATCATACACACCGTTTAATCCACCGTACAAATCGGCAGATTGATAAACAAAACCGCGACGTTTGCAAAGTGCCGTTATCTTTTCTAGTGTGACGCGAGAGGTATCACTCATGAATGGTATCTTTCATTAAACGCGTAAATAATCATTTATTAACTTATTTTTAGTATATCAGTTTGGTTTAATTTGTTGAGTTTATTATTTTGAAGTTTCTTTGTGAGTATTTTGAAGAATAAAAAAGGTTATTGCTGGATATAATATCTTCTGGATATTCTTGTTCAAGAACGCTTGTTTGCATTAAAAAGCATGAAAAACTCTCTATAAAAGATACACGTACATTGTTGTTAAATATTGTTTCTACAAATGTTATGAGATTCTCTACTGGTGGCAATACTTTGCTATTTATGTATAATATAGCTTGGCATTTTGCATTTAAACTTTGTTCAAGATTTAGATAATCAGGGAAAGGAAGTTTTATCTGTTTTGCGAATAAATTGAACAACCTTATTCGTTCGTTATTACTTGCGACACATATTGCATCTTGCGTAAAACGCATTTCTAATAAATAAAATAAAAACCATGTTGCGTATTGATTATTTTGGTCGTTTTTACTTTCTTCATAAACTTTATAAATATCGATTAGTTTAAGTGAAATATTTAGTTGAAGTGGGACATCCATTGTTTTTATCGTGTGGATAGAAAATGTTAATAGTGTAATTATAAAAAAAATGCGTGATTTCATAACGTCCTTATTATTAATGAGTTTTATGCAGTATATCATAAAAGAATTTTTATTAGTGATAGTGGATAAAAATCTTATTGGTTATCTTAAATCTTTGCAGTACACTGATACACAAGCAATATTTTGACAATAAACAAAAAGGTATGATATGCACAAAAGTGGCTCTTTAATTAATTCAAAAACATTGTTATTTACGATTGTTTTTTTCTTAGGTGGCATGACCGCACGTTTTGTTATTATTCGTGCAGAGGTTGACCAATCAACAACAAATCATGAACAAATTGAATCTGTTTTAGCAGAAAATGCTCAGAAAGTGGTAACAACGCAACAAGTTATTCATCAAGTTATTGCCGCAAGTGAAGTTTGGCGACCGATTCAAGATCAAGTACAAGATACCGTTGTGCAAATTATCTCCCACATGGGCGTAATTGATTTGTTGCAACCATTTAGACCGCCAATGACTGGTACTGCTTCTGGTAGTGGCTTCTTCATTTTATTTGAAACAGAAGATGGTGAATTAAAAGAAGGGTATATTGTAACTAACGGGCATGTGGTTAATCAAGCACATTCAATTTGGATACAAATTCCATCTTTGGGTAAACGTATTATCGATGTTGAACTTGTGGGCATTAGTCCTGCACGTGATCTTGCATTGTTAAAAGTTGATGATGCTGGATTAGAAATTATTCGTAAAGAACTTGGAAGAGTTCCATTTTTACCACTTGGTGATTCTGATATGGTAAAACGTTCTAACGAAGTGTTAGCACTTGGTTATCCATTAGGCCAACGAGCACTAAAAAGTACAACTGGTGTTGTTAGTGGTCGTGAAGGACATTTGATTCAAACAAGTGCACCAATTAATCCAGGTAGTTCTGGTGGTCCGTTATTGAATAACAAAGGTGAAGTTGTTGGAATAAATAATTCTGGCATTACCGAAGCGCAAAACGTTGGATATGCAATTCCGATAAATGATCTAAAGTTAATTTTGCCTGATCTTCATAAAGTACGTTTGTTGCGAAAACCATTTTTAGGTATTTTGTTTAGTCCAGCAACAGAGGCGTTAACAGCCTTTCTAGGTAATCCGCCACCAGGGGGTTGTTACGTTGTAGAGGTTATTCCTGATAGCCCATTGGCAAAAGCTGGAGTACAACCTGGAGATATGATTTATGCACTTAACGGTAACAACGTTGATATTTATGGTGAAATGAGTGTTTTATGGAGTGAAGATAAACTTTCTGTTGTTGATTTTGCCTCACGATTATCAATTGGTGATACGGTAGACATTGTCTGGTATCGTAAAGGCAAACGTTTTAAAAAAACAATAACGTTTGATTATTCAAAACTTGCAAATATTCGTACAGTTTATCCAGGATACGAAGATATTGATTACGAAATTTTTGGTGGCATGGTTGTTATGGAGTTGACTAAAAATCATATTGTTTTGCTTGGTAATCACGCACAAGGATTAGCAAAGTATCTTGCGTTTAAAAATCAACGTGAACCACTTTTACTTATAACTCATGTGTTTCCTAATTCAGAACTTTATCGTTCACGTACGATGCTACCAGGCACAACGTTGAATGAAGTTAATGGCATAGAAGTGCAAACGTTAGAAGATTTTAGAAAGGCGATTAAAATGGGTATCAACCAAGAGTTTTTAACTATTTTAGGTTCTGATAACGTAAAAAGTGCTTCTGATAACATCTTTACTGCACTACGTATGCCTCGATTATTAGCACAAGAGCAAAAATTGTCACAACAATTTAGGTATGCCATTACGTCATTTACCCAAGCGTTGTTACGTATGTATCAACAAAATAAGTGATAAATAAAAAACGATTAGATATTCGAGTTAATGAGTTGTATCCAGATTATTCTCGTAAACAGATACAACTTTTTATCACACAAGGTAATGTTTTTGTTAATGAGCTCCAAGTCTTGAAGTCTGGAGCTCAAGTTACAGATGACGCAATAATTGAGTTGCGTGACGTTGATCTCAAGTATGTTGGTCGTGCAGGGTTAAAATTAGAAAAAGCATTAGATCACTTTGCAATTGACGTGACTAATTTAGTTTGTCTTGATGCAGGGCTGTCCACCGGTGGATTTACCGATTGTTTGTTGCAACGTGGCGTAAAAAAAGTTTACGGCATCGATGTTGGTCATGGTCAAGTGCATCAAAAAATTCGTAACGATAAACGCGTTATTATTCATGAACGTACAAATTTACGTCACTTAGAATCAATTGGTGAATTAGTTGATTTAGTGACGCTCGATTTATCTTTTATTTCTGTGCTTAAAGTTGTTGATGCAGTCAAACGCATTTTAAAACCTGGTGGTAAGTTAGTGGTGCTCATAAAACCACAGTTTGAAACAGAACGAAAAAATATTGGTCGTGGTGGGATTATAAAAGATCCGCTTGTACACAAAAAAATTGTTGATAATGTTACAACTTCACTCAAAAAACATGGATTTACCTATCATGGTGTTATCGAATCACCAATAGAAGGTGGTTATGGTAACAAAGAGTTTTTAGCGTATTTTACACTTGAAGCTGCTTAAGCAGTTTTTTATTTTCATCAATTAACAATTCAATTGATGGATAACCTTCTTTTGGCATAGCAACTGGCTGCTCATCAAGTGCTACATGTAGTAAGTTACGCATATTAAACAATGCTTGATTAAGTTCACGCCTTAGACGTTGTTCTTTAGTGACAATTGATGCTGTACCAATTGGGCCAAGTAACGCAAGGCTTGGTGCATTTCTGGTGTATTTACGTTCAATGGCTTGCACAAGACGAGTAATTTGTTGCATACGTCTTGTTTCTTGTTCGTTTGCCGTTGGTTCAATAAATTGTGCAATCAATCCCGCTTGACGTTGTGCTTCTTTAATCTGGTTAAAGAATGTTGTATCAAGTTCATGAATCATCGATTTTTCGTGCAAAGAAATAAACTTTTTCAGTCGTTGTATAGTAACAGATACAAGAAAAATAAGTAAGGCAAACAAGGCGATATCTTTTATTGCATCAAGTAAGCGTGATTGTGACATAATCATTAAACTCGTTAAAAAAATCCTTTAAATTCTTACAAATAATGCTAACGTTACAAGACGCTAACGTCAATATATTCGTTAATTTTTTTTGGTAAAAAACGTTATTTTGCTTTTATCTGATCTTTTTTTGCGATAAACTATTTATAAGTTATGCGCCTGTAGCTCAATTGGATAGAGTACCGGACTTCGAATCCGTTGGTTGCAGGTTCAAGTCCTGCCAGGCGCACCAGTCTTCGCTCTTCGGGCTTCGTCTGGCACGGCCACCTTTTTAAAGGACTTTTGATAGAAATAAAGACTAATAATATGAATAGAGAAGACTGTCCGACCGAAGCCTTGGCGAAGACGGACCAACTTGTTTCTTCGCGCTATGGCGCGGTGCCACGTCGTAGCTCTACGAGCGTAGACGGGCAGTCTTCGTTAATAAAATTATTAAAAAAACGAAATAAGTTATGTTTTTTGTATATTCACTTCAAAGTAAAATAAAGCCAAATTAATTTTATGTTGGTCTTACTGCAAATTTAGAATTCCGTTTAAAAGAACATAATTCTGGGAAGTCTGTACACACAAATAAATTTAAACCTTGGGAGCTTATTGGTTACACAGCATTTTTAGATAAATCTAGAGCCAAAAAATTTGAAATATATTTAAAAAGTTCTTCTGGTCGTGCATTTGCAAAAAAAAGACTTTAATTTAATACTTCGCATAAAGCTTCGCAGAACACGGTCGTAGGACTTTGTTGTAGCTGAAAGCGCTTGCCGCATCGAAGTTTTAACGTAGACGGGAAGTAGAAGCAAATATGTCTTAACCTTAAACTCTAGCTTTAACGTAGATGTTTTTGCTAATCTGTAATTAATTATCAATAATCGTACTAAATGGAGAGATTATGAAGTTTGCAAAACAGATCCTTTTTTTGTTTTTACTTGTTATCGTAGGGCTTTTTGCTGCAAAACGAAAACATGAGGGCGACAATGGTGGTTATGAGCACGTAAGAAAGTACATGCGCATAGAAAATCTGTTACAACAAGAAGCCTTGGTAGCTGATTTTTTATCATTACCTAAAGAGATACAAGTCGTAATTTTTACCGATTATTTTAATCAAGCAGAAAGTGTCGATGATCTTATTAATCGAATTGCAACTATACGTTTATTGAATCTTGAATTGTATTCGCTTATTATCGATAATCAAAGGATCTTTTTAAACAATTTATGGGCTACCTTTCTTGCGCATGTTGAAAATATGTATGTGCCAGAAGAGGCTGGTTATATGCAGGGCGATAATGAAATTATTCTTTTGACGAATCTAAATAAATTTTTGACAATGTTAGCAATTGATGATGAAGAAACACTACAAAATATTTTAAGAAATCGTTTGGGTTTTGATGAAAATATAATTTTTAGCTTATTAAGACAAGGGGATAAAGTTTCATTAGAATTATTACGTAGAGCGGGCTTTAATTTTAATCATAGAAACCATCATCAGCAAACAACGTTATTGTTTTTGATTGCAGAAATGATTTTTGATGAAGATATTATACTGTGGCTATTAGAGAATGAGCTTGTGGATATTGATGCACAAGATGAAAATGGCATGACGGCACTTATGCTTGCAGTAGAGAATGAAAACATGGAAGTTGTTGATCGGTTATTATTTTATAATTTAGATTTATCAATTGTTGATAATGAAGGTAAAAGTGGACAAGATTATTTGGATTCTTTGCAGTAAAATAGCGACTACTTTTTACGGTAGCCGCTTTAAGTTTTTATGCCGTAATAATTATTTTCTTAAATTATAATGAATGCATCCACATACAATAGCAGTAGCTATGCCAAAAGCAGTCGCTATTTTACGAGAACGTCTTTTACGTGTTCGTGTATTAATTTTTGCTTTAGATGCCAAGAGATATTCAATACCCGCAACACCAAAGATAGAAATCAATAAGGTAAACATTGCTTTGTTACCAATTGAAAGTTGTGATAACCATAACAGGTAAAGCGATGCAGCCATTGCGGAACTTACCACAGGAACTTTAACAAATGCTGTTGTAGCAGCATCTTTATGTTGGTTATCATTTTCTTTTGATTCATTTACCACGTGTACATGTTGTATTGTTGGCTGTTGATTACTGTTGTTTTGATAATTTGTTGTCGTTGTTGCGTTGTGCGGTCTGTTGCTTGATCCATTAGTTGTGTATGCAATAACATCAACAGTTGCTAATGAGCAAAGTAATGTGAGTGATAAAAGTTTTTTCATGTTGTTCCTTTTGGTTGTTAGTTATTTTATAAAGGTTGCGACGTATGCAAACCAATCAGTAATTTGTCCAATAATTTGTGCTATTTCTTTATCTTCTGAATTGCATTTTGTTTTTTTTGTAATAGATGAAATTATTTTTACTCGTAAATGGCTAAATGTTGGCCATATGAGAATCATAGAGCATAAAAGAGAAACACCTTGATCACTATCAAAAAGTTTTTTTCCGATCATGTTTTCAAGGCCGCAGACTGTTAGGCCCAAAACAGAACCAACTATTGCGGGTGCGATATACGTTGCGACAAGTTGTTTTTTTGTACTTTCTTCAGAAGACGCTTTTCTTTTTTGTTCAGCAACAATGTTTGCTGTTGGTGCTGCGCATGTAAGTGTGAGCAATAAATATAGTTTTTTCATAATTTTTTCTTTGGTTTATCGTCGTTATTGTTAACAGTGTTTTTTCCAATAAAATCGCTTGAAAATAATAAAACAATTGCTACAGGAATAAGAGGGACTAATGAAGATTTTTCACCGCTTGCAATAACTGTAATGACTATGGGAAGAAAAGGAATTAACAAAAGAGGTTGAAAGTGAATGCTTTCTTTATCTTCTTTTTTGATTTGCTCTTTAGCTGTTATCGTAGCTGTCGGTACTGCGCATGTAAGTGCGAGTAATAAATATAATTTTTTCATAATTATCTCTTTGTTTATTAGTTGTTTTTTATTTTAGAATGTCTTCCATTTTTTTGTAAGTTGGTTGTTTTCGGACTGCCTTTATATGCGATAGAGCTGTGTCCATTTGCAGAACCTTTTATTACATTGATTATTTTGCCAAGGTATGCGTACGCATGGTTATACGTATTTATAATGCATTGTTGGTAAGTAGTAAGTTTAGTGTTCAATTTACTATGATCTTTTAGGGTGTATTCAACTAGATTTGCGCTTCCTTGTTTTATATTTAGTTTTGAGTGGTTGCTTAAATTTGCTATTATATTTTCACATATTGAATTTGAAATATTTAATTCACTATGATCGTTCAGTTTGATATTAAAATTGTTTTCAACAGTTAATTCTTTAGAAATATATAATTTAGAATGATCATGCAAATACATGTTTAAATCTTTTGTTGATAATTTTTTTAGATTTAATCGTGAGTGATTATGAAGGGATACTTTCTGAAATTTTTGTAAATTTGAGAAAAACATATTTACATATCCACATAATGTTAATTGTTTTTTGCTAATATTGTTTTTGTGAATCTGTAATTTAATAGGTTCATTTATTTCTATAGAGGTTGTATTATCTTTTAATTGTGCCTGGATTCAAGTAGCAAGTGCATAATTATCTGATA
>DAOUPL010000058.1 GCA_030626185.1 bacterium
ATGCATAAATATCGATCATGCCTTTTGGTGCATCTTTTTTCTTTGAACCAGAAATGACAATCTTTTTACCCTTGCCTTTAATCATGGTCGTTTCTAACAATGCTACATCATCAGCAACAACTTTAATCATATCTTTGTATTCTGACGCATTATGAATTCTAAATGCTTTTACGTTGTTAATCGCTAAATAATTTAATGGAACTTCTAACGCTTGCACTTTTTCACTTGCCTGACCACCACCAAAAAAGTTCATTGCATGTGTAGTTTGTGGCGCAAAAGGCAAAATTGAAACGAGTAACGCTAGCGATAAATTCATCTTTTTCATAGACTCTCTCCTTATAAGGTACGTAAAGATTCTTTTATTCTAATTCAGTCATAATACAAAAAACAACAAAACAAAAGCCCCACAAGTTTGCGGGGCTTTTTTAAAACGCTAAAATTTAATTATTCTGCTTTAGCTTGATCACTACTTTCAACTTTTTTATTTTCAACCTCAGCTGTTTGTGCCTCTGTTGCTTGCGCTTCATCCCCATTATCACCATCTTCTTCAAACGCAACCATCGATGACAACAACTGACCTTTTGCCAACTTAATCAAACGCACACCTTTTGCCTGACGGCCCATTGTACGCACTTCTGATGATGGAAGACGAATAATCTTACCAACTTTATCAATAAGTAAAATATTTGATTCTTCTGTCACTGTTGCAAGGCCAATCACGTTACCGTTACGTTTTTCGGTTGGAATAGTGCGAACACCAAGCCCACCACGATGCGCAACACGGAAATTTTCAACTTTAACTTTTTTGCCATAGCCTTTTTCTGTTGCAAAAAGCACTGTGCCAGTCTGGCCAACAACTTCCATGCCAACAACTTCGTCATCACCCTTTAAACGAATGCCGATCACGCCAGCAGCTTGACGCCCCATAACGCGAACTTCAGTTTCTTTAAAGTGAATGCCTTGGCCATATTTTGTAGCCAAAATAATGCCATTGTCACCATCAGACAACGAACAAAAAATCAACTCGTCATCATCTCTAAGCCCAACAGCACGAATACCAGTTGAACGAATTTTTGCAAAACTTTGTGCATCAGTACGTTTAATGATACCTTTTTTGGTTACCATCACTACGTTTTTACCTTCAACATCACGAGCACATAAGAGTTTTACGACCTTTTCACCTTCTTGCAATGGCAACAAATTTACAATCGCACGCCCTTTAGCAATACGTGAGCCTTCAGGGATTTCAAATACTTGCATGCTGTAAACACGACCAAAGTTTGTGTAGAACATTAACATGTCATGATTTTTTGCGACAAAAAGATCTTGCATAACATCTTCAGCAAGTGATGCCATGCCCATTTTACCTTTTCCACCACGATGTTGTACGCCATAAACCGTTAATGGTACACGTTTGATGTACCCACGCAGAGTCAACGTTACAACAACTTCTTCATCAGGAATTAAATCAGCTTCTGTCAGCGCATCAACTGCACCCTCGATGCGTGAACGACGATCATCACCATAGACTTCACGTGTTAACTCAAGCTCTTTTACCACTTCGGCAACTAAAATTTCTTCGTTCTGAATAATAGATGATAAATATGAAATTATCTTTTTCAACTCTTCAAGATCTGTATAAATACGCTCTTGCTCCATGCCAGTCAATCTTTGCAAGCGCATTTCTAAAATTGCTTTTGATTGTCTTTCGGTCAACAAGAACCGTTTATTAAGTTTATTTATTGCCTCAGCCGCTGATGCAGAAGCTTTGATCATTGCAACTACTTCATCAATATTTTTAAGCGCAACAATAAAACCTTGTAACAAATGCTCACGCGATTGTGCTTTTTTTAAATCGTATTGCGTACGTTTGTAAATAACTTGTTTACGATGATGCAAAAATTCAAGTAACATTTGACGCAACGTAAAGATTATCGGACGATTATCAAGCAACGCCAACATCAAAATAGAAACTGATGTTTGCAATTGTGTATGTTTGTACAACTGATTAAGCACTACACCCGGGATTTCACCACGCTTGATATCAATCACTAAACGCATACCACGCTTATCTGATTCATCGCGAATATTAGAAATGCCATCAATAACTTTATCTTTAACCAAGTGAGCAATTTTTATCGTTAAAGCTGATTTATTAACTTGATACGGTAACTCAGTAACAATTAACGCTGAACCTTTTTTGGTTTCTTCGATGTTTACAACTGCACGAACAATCGCTTTGCCACGACCCGTTTTGTAAGCACGAACAATTCCTGCACGACCACAAATAATGCCACCGGTAGGAAAATCAGGTGCCGGAACTTTTTCGAATAACTCTTCATCAGAAATTAAAGGATTTTCTAATAACGCTAAACAAGCATCAATCGCTTCACGTAAGTTGTGTGGTGGAATCGATGTTGCCATCCCAACAGCAATACCAGCAGTACCGTTAACCAACAAGTTTGGTAACTTACTCGGCAATATACTTGGCTCAACAGTTGATGCATCATAGTTGGGCACAAAATGTACCGTCTCTTTTTCGATATCAGCTAATAACTCTTGTGCAATCTTGTGCATACGCACTTCGGTGTAACGAGCTGCTGCGGCGTTGTCACCATCAACAGATCCCCAGTTACCTTGCCCTTGCAACAATGGATAACGTTTGGAAAAATCTTGCACCATACCAACCATAGTTTGATAAACCGCAGAATCTCCATGTGGATGAAATTTACCAAGAACATCACCAATAACACGCATTGATTTATGATACGGTTTGTTGTGATAAAAACCGAGCAAATGCATCGCGTACAACACACGACGATGAACAGGCTTTAAGCCATCACGCACATCAGGAATCGCACGACTAACCACGACAGACATTGCGTATTCTAAAAAGGCATCTTTAAGTTCATTTTCAATAAGTACGGGCTGAATAGGCTTTATCTTTGGTGTGACCTGGTTGTTCGTTGAATCCATAATGACGTCATCCTAACATTACAATCGCATTGCAATAAAAAGTTTATATGCAAAATTATTACTATATATGCATTATACCGCTAAGTCGCAATTTGCACAAGAAAAATACCGTTTATAAAGGATCTTTTAACAAAAAAAGGCTGCTGTTGTAAATGATTACGAAAAAGAAAAATACGCATACGAGTGCATGCGTATTTAAAAATATCATTTTAAAAATTTAGAGTTTTATTGAATCAAACACTTTTCAGGAAGATAACTAACTAACTCATCTTCACTGCTGTCATCAAAACAACTCGTTTGTTGTTCTTCAACCTTATTTTCCCACTGACTAACCACAAAACCAAAAATTATTTTTATTAATTCGTTTGGCAAAACATTTTCTCTAAAAAAATAGATTAAATATGGCTTTAATGATTCACCATCGTTATGTAACCAAAAAACCTTTTCATCTGTAGGATTTAAAGCTGACAACACATACTCAACAATATTTTGCCCCTCTAACTGATACAATTGTCCATCTAAACCAATACACTCAAGAGAATCGTGTACGTCTGTAATACCTTTAAAATAAAAGCATCGTTTCAATTCATCATTCGTTGGGTAAAAAAGATAACGCAAATCTATTGGTAAAAAACTATATGTATTCATTGGTCTAAAATCTTCAACCATGCCATTATCCGAGTCAGAACTATCATAAAACCATAAAAATTTTTCATAAAATTTTTGTAACCTATTTCTTTGCTCTTTAAAATCATTTTTATTTAAATTTGCAAACACCTGCAAACATAATTTAATAAAATCCATTTCTTTAGGTGTTTCATTAAAACGGATCACTGCACCTTGTTGTCTTTGAAAAAAAATCGTACCAGCGTCTGTTTCATCCCAATGCTTTAAATAATCGTAACCAAATTTATTATCAAAAACACTCTCTAGCAAATATTTAAAACTCATTGATCCTAAGCCAGGCAATAATGATACGCTTGGCAATAATGAGAAGCTTGGTTCAATAACGTCACCAGTAAAATTATCATTTTTAATCGTAACTTCATTTGTGTATCTAAAAATTTTAAATTTATCTGATTCAGAAGATAAAAACAAAAATGTTAAATATATTTTTCCATTGTCTCCGTAAAGAGACCAAGTACAATGACTTTCATTTTCATTTCTTACATCAAGTAAAAATTTTTGAAAACCATCACTCATTAAATCATCTTTAGGATGATTTCTAAACGGATTTTCTATTTTTACAATAATTTCTTTATCTCTGAACAAATTTTCAACTGATACATTTCTAGTGTCGCTAGACTCAATAACATTAAAATTAAACCCAACAACCAACAACAAAAATAACTTCTTAAACTGCATAATATTCCTCGATGCAAAAAGATAAAACGATATTTACTTGTTATACCAAAGTGATTAGTTCCGGTTATTAACAAAATAAAAAGTTCCGGTTTTTAATAACTTTATTCACCTCAATCGCCGGTTAGGCTGCTTCACCCTACTATCC
>DAOUPL010000050.1 GCA_030626185.1 bacterium
ATCAGATAATTATGCACTTGCTACTTGAATCCAGGCTTGATAATATCTTAAAAAAATCACTGAAAAAAAACTAGCTGTAAGTAAAGCATTCAACATTTTAGGAACAACAGCTAATCGGTCTAGTCCTGTAGAAAATATACCCGTGCAAATACCACACATAACTGGCTGCGAAAAAATATTTTCCCAATTAGGTAAATATTTTTCATTAAAATAAGAATTTTCATTTTCACCACTACAATAAATTACTTCAAAATCATCTTTATCCGCAAAAACAAAACTATTTGTTACGCCTAAACAAACAAACAGACAGACAGACAAGCAGACAAGCAAACGATATATTAATAACTTTTTTCATAAATAGCTCCTGTCTGAAAAAATAAATGATACGCTCAGAATTACCCCGTTTTTAAGTTTGGGATAAATGAGCAAAATTTATTTTTGAGATACAACGGCTTTTAAGCTGTTGCGCATTATTTTTATCTTATTTTGTAAATTCAGCACTTAATTGCTCATAAATCTTAATCATATCCACTGAAATTTGTTTGGTGTCAGCAATAGTTGGTAAAAAGTTTGTGTCCCCATGCCAACGTGGCACCACATGCAAATGCAAATGATTTGGCATCCCTGCACCAGCAATTTTACCCAAATTTGCGCCAATGTTTACTGCTTGTGCCCCGAGAACATCTTTAACAATTTTTGTGCATTGTGCAACGCTCTCCATCAACTCATGCAAAACTTCTTTCCTGCAATCTTCTAAGTTTGCGATGTGTTCATACGGCAACACCAATAAATGCCCTGCGTTGTACGGATATTTATTCATCATAACAAACGTATGCGCGTTGCGTTGTAACAACAAATTTTCTTTATCATTATTTTCTTTTTGTGGATGCGAGCAAAATACACATTCATCTTTTGTATTTTCTTTTTTTTTACGTACTTCATCTTGTGTGTAAGCAGTGCGCCATGGCGCGAACAATTGTTTCATAAAAATCCTTAAATTAGAGTTTTTTTTAACTATCAAGTATCATGAGTATATACTAACGGTGTTGATGTCAGCAGTATACACACAAGGAATTATTATGAAAAAACTTTTTTATGCACTAGCTTTAGGTGCAGTAGTAAGCATGAATGCGCAAGAAGAATCTCTTCGAATTTTTGATGTTAATTTAAACATTACAATACGCGATCAAGTTACTCAGATCAGCGAAACATTACCCGCAGATGTAGACCATTGTTTTGATCTTTTTAACGGTCAATATTTACTAAAACTAACATTAACATCACCACAAAATGATGACAAAATTATTGCAAATATCGTAATTGAAGAAAAAACTACTGACGGTTATCAATTAATAGCAAAACCTTCTATAGAAGTTACACCAAACAAAGAAGCATCAGTAACATTTGGAGCTGTACAAAACACGTATGGTGGAGAAACTGAACAGATTGAATTACAAATCAAACTACTTATTAGCTAAATTATTCTGACATCAACACTAAAAAGAGATTCGTTTTTTACGAGTCTCTTTTATTTTTTCTATGAATTTACGACTTATCTTTTTTATGGTTTGATAAAAATCAAAAAATAGAGTCAATTCATGAAACACATTATTTATTTTTGTTTTTTCCGCCGTCAATACTTCGCCAAGGCTTCGAATTGCATGCGCGCTTTGCGCTATGTCGCGACTATAGTTTTTATCTTTTTACCAACCGCTGCGTACAGCGAAGAATGTTTTCCATACAATCGTGAATATGCTATTGCTAAAGAACTTATAAATAATCAACCTCAAAAAAACAATCTCAATCGTAGCGAATTTATTTCATTCATTCGCAGCCATCATCAACCGATAAGTAAAAAATATTTAATCAAGAAACTTTTGCGCTGTTCAACACAGCAAGTTAAACAATTTTTCCATAAGTATGATTGGACAGAAAAAAACACTTTACACTTCAAAGAACTCTACGCTTCTGAAGAATTTGTAAAACTTGTCAAAACTTTCGATGGTTACGAAGATGCTATTTATAAACTTTATGACAATCATAAAAAATTCCCACGAGTTCGTAACTTTTTCAAACAAGTCGGCATATTTTCAAAAGAAAAACCCAAGCATCACCAGCGCATTATCAAGCTTTACCAAGAAATTAAACACAATAAAGAACTGTACAAAGAGCAGAAGATATTTGATGAGTGGAATGGTGATTTGATCTACGCACTAAACAACAGTTACAATTTTGATGATGTTGCAAGCGTGATTGGTGACATCAGTGATAGAGTTTCCACCATTGCAGACTCGTACAACTATTGCGTCAACTACGAAGTTGAAATAGCAATAGAGAAGGCTATAAAAAAACTGCACATAACAAACGATATTAACGAATTTGTTTTTTATACCGCCATTACACAACATTTATTAAGTGACCTACACGAACAAAGTTTTCAACACGCAGCACAAACAACATCAACGTTTGTACGATCAACAGAATTATTTATTCGTGGACTCACCACATTTGTAAAAAATCTTAATCCAGTCACGCAAATTACCAACCTTGCACATACAGGATATTTCCTTGTAAGCGGTGTGTGTCACCTTGCACATTTTGTAAGCGATATTACTCTTGGCTCTCTTTACTTATCATCAGAAAGTTATGATGCACGATTGGAACAAATTGCAAACGCTTATGATACGATCACATCGATATCATTAAAAGATACATACAACTTTATCAGCAACGTGCCAGCAGAACAATGGGTTGATCTTGTTGCTCACTTTGCTGCTGATTTTATCTTTTTTGGTGGTGTGCACAGAGCTGCTGCACACTTACGCAAAATTGATGCTATTGGCAAAACAAAAAAAAGTTTAGCTATTTTTGCAAAACGAATACGTCACACTATTGATAATAAACTTGCTAACAATCCGGTGCTTGTCACTGCTGAAGGCATTACTATTCAGTGTAAAGACGTGGCAAAAAACGTTGGTGGCGCCACAAAAAAAGTTATCACGTGTTCACGAGAGTTATTGATTGCTTTTGGTAACAAAGTCACCATACAAATTAGAAAAAAAATCCCTAAACTAAGAAAATTATTTGATAATAAACGTAAAGGTTTTGCCGAATTTTCTAATAAATCTATTAAACTTGACTATGAACACGTTTTAGGTATGAATTTAACATTTTCCCGAAGAGGGGTTCCGCAAATTGGAGGCTTCCATCTTGATCATATGAAAAATTTACAAAAGAGTGGCCTGTTTAAATTTAACAATATAAAAACACATAAATCTGGTTTTTATTCTGCAGATAAGATTTTTAACAATAATTTTGTTAAAAATAACTCATTTTTTCCCCCTAATTGGACGCATGAAGAAGTTGCAGAAGCTATCTTTGAAGCATATGATAATGCTGACAAATTGAATGCCGTCATAAAAAAAGGAAAATATATTCTTGAAGGATTTACTAAACAAGGTATAAAAATTGAAATGGCAATAACTAAAAACGGTAAAATAACAACCGCATACCCACGATTATAAAAAGGAAAAATTATGGAATATACAAAATTAATCCTTAGCGAATACGGAACTTATTCATGTCGAGAATTTTCTAACGATGACATCGGTACTTTAGGCTTCTTCTTAAGTAGTGATATTTCTTTTAGAATTGGCCTTTTTAGACCATGGGCCATTGACGATTCTCTGGGAATGGAAACAAGTGGCAACACCACTCGTTTAGAAAAGGAAAATAATTATATTTTTTTAAGCGATCTGTATGACGAAGATAACCCACCAAGTACACTAAAAATATCTCGTGAACAATTTGTGAAAATTCTTGATGAGTGGGATAAAAAAATTATTAAAGCAGATCCTAGACCAAAAGAAGTGATTATCAAGCAAGACGGTGATCTGTTTTTTATTGAAACTAACAATTAATTAATCAGCTTAATAAAATAAAAAAACTATTTTCATTATAAAAATATCACGTCGAAGCTTTATGCGAAGACGGATCATCATGATTTTGGCAATTTTATAGAAAAAAGTGGTGAGATACTTTTTAAAGGTAAAGAGATGTTTAAAGGTGGCTTTTATAAAGCAACATTATGCATAAAGAGGCAAACCCATAAGATACCAAAAACCTTTTTTCCTGCTCACTGGACTCGCGAACAGGTTATCGAAACAATTATTGAAGCATATAATATTGGCAAAAAAGCTGGAAAAATTATTTACCAAACTAATGGAACCTACTTAATTGAAGGAATAACTAAATCGGGAATAAAAATTCAAATTTACTTAAGCAAAACTGGAAAAATAACTTCAGCATATCCAATACTTTAAAGGAAATATCATGGAATACTGTAAATTTATTCAGGATCAAAATAACTTATATCAATATGGCGGAGGAAGCTCAATTTCTATGGATATATTGGGAAGTTTTTTAAAAGCAGATTATAACGGAAATAAATTTTATAAAGAATGGGCACTTGCTCTTAATGATCCCAACTCAGAGTATGGTACAACTTGTGGAGGCAATTGTACTTATCTTGAATACGAAAATGGTACCATTTTTATCGACCATGAATTTTTACAAGACAAGAAAAATCCACAACTTGCAAAAATATCTCGTGAACAATTTATAAAAATTCTCGATGAATGGGATCAAAAAGTTGTTAAAGTTGACCCAAAACCAAAAGAAGTAATTATTAAGCAAGAAGGTGATCAATTATTTATTGAAACAATAAATAATTGATCACTTTACCGCGATCGTGATATGCTAGTGCACAATAGAAGTACGAGCATAAAAGAGGTAACGTAATGAGACATGAATTTTTAAATCCACGTATTAAAAAAATAAAAAATTTTTCACAACCATTACTTGATGACAATCAATTATTAATCGCTATTTACTACCTCTATCCCTGGCAAAAAGATATCATTTCTACAAAAAAAGATGTTCCACAACGAACAAAAATTGCACAAAAAATACGACAAGCATTTGTTTTCGAGGCAGCACGCAAAACAACGATAAACACAACATCAAATACTAAAACAAACAATAACACCACATTTAGTTTTTCTGGACAAGTTCTTGCAATCGGCCCCTCTGTACAACGTATACGTCCTGGTGATTTTGTCACAAGCACCGTCACACAACATATCGCTGTAGATGATACTATTTGCGTTGCTGAAACTGATATTGCACAACTTACTGATAATACACACTTAAAAGAAGTATCACTCACTGCGCTTGCACTCAAAGCATTGCAAGTAACACAAAATTGCAATTTAAAACTTGGTCATCACATTTGCGTTGTGGGCGATGATCTTTTTGCAACACTGATTGCACAATTTGCTCATTTGCATGGCTGTAACGTAAGCATGTTGTCACACAACACAAATGACAAAATAAGCGTTCCTAACCTTACTTTTTTTGACTCTAATCAACCATCGTGGCAACAAGAT
>DAOUPL010000003.1 GCA_030626185.1 bacterium
GTTTTTTATAAATGGAAAAGTATTATTTAACACCTTGGTTAAAGGAATTTTATATGAATAATCGTTGTTTTATATTTTTTTGTCTTGCTTTAGTTTTATTTTGTGGCTCTGTTCATGCAATGGATGATGGTCCGCCTTCAAAAAAACGAAAATTATCTGAAAATATTTCTGAAGATAATAAAGTTTTAGTTCCAGTTTTGCCTTATGAGATGAAAAAACTTAATATTGAGTTTTATTTAAAAGATCTTATTTGTCGTTCTTCATGCAGTTGTAGAATATTTAAATATTATAAATACATTGGCTCTGTTGAAGAGTTTAGTGGTATGGCGCAGGATATTTTAAAAAGCTTTATTACGAAGTTTGATGATAATGATATTCGAGCAACTATATTTACTTCTGAACCTAAAACCAATCCATGGATAAAAGACCTTAAGAAGAAAGATATTCGTCCTTCTTGTTGGTATGAAAATTCGTTGATTAATCCACAAAAGATAAAACAAAATTTATTTATGTTTGCTATACATTTAAATAATTATGATTTAGTTGAGTATATGGCGAATAAAGATAATGCATTTTTTAATTTTGAAAATAAAGATTTTAATCTTTCAAGTTTAACATTTAATTGCTCTGGCGAGAATGGAGCTGGCAAGATCTATGTTAGAGATTATAAGCTTTATGCTGATGTTTCTTCGTTATTTACTTTTGTTATTGATTGTGATGCTCAAAATGCATTGCAAGTTTTAATACAACATGGTTCTAAAGAAGAGCTTTCTTATGCGCTTTGGTATGCAGTTAAAAAAGATAATGTTGGTGTAGTCAGTATTTTATTGAATTGTGATGATGTTGCGTTAGAGGCTTTATTTGAATTTTATGATGAATTTACAGACGAAGATAAAACGATATACGTAGATATTGTTCAACGTGCACAAAAACTAGGGAATCAAGAAATAATAGATTTGTTTAATGAGTGTGTAGAGAGTTATTCTTCTACAGAAGAATGGAATGACAACGAGGTTAACGAAATTTTTGTATCAGAATCAACATCAGAAGAAGAACAAGAATTAGAAGAATATTTTGAGTAACTTTAGTTTTAAAGAGGGCATCTCAAGATGCCCTATCTTATTTATCCTAAATGTGTATTAATTTTTTCTAATAAAGTCTCTTTATTCATGTAACCAGTCTCTTTTGCTTGTACTTCACCATTTTTGATAAAGACAAACGTTGGCACAGACGAAACACCAAGACTAATTGAGATATCACGTGCATCATCGACGTTAAGTTTTGCAAAGGTATATTTTTGACCGAGTTCTTGTGAAAGTTCATTAAAAATTGGTTCCATTTGTTGGCATGGGCCACACCATGTTGCATACACGTCAAGAATTACCGGTAAGGTTGATTGATTAACCTCTTTTTCAAAATTGTCTTGTGTTATGTCGATTGGCATAATGGTCCTTTATGAATTAATTAACACTGTAAAATTTACCTTGATTTACTCATTTTGTCCATCGCTTTTTTTAGTAATATTGTTTTTGTAACCTTCGATAATTATTTTGTGTAAGCGAGATATTTTTTTTACGGTAATTTTTTCTTTTTTTGTGTCGGTGCTTACGCCTTTAACTTGTGTTTTTTTAGGAGTAAGGTACGGTGTGCCATCAATTACAATTTCGGTATATTGTGCTTTACGTTTTGGTTTATCTTTATATTTGTTACGTTCTGTTTTATTTTTTTCTTTTATTTTTTTTTTTGAGGGATATTCATAAACCCAATCGGTATGTGGATGGGGAATGATTATTTCTTTAATTGTAGTTAGTTCATGAGGCCCACGATTTACTTCGGCTGGATCTTCTTTAAGATAAATTGTTGTTCTTGTTATATTTTGTGAGCCAATGCGTTCTTCTTTTGGTAGTTTTTTAAAATTAGCTGGGCACTTGTAAACATGCATAATTTTATTATCATTGTTAAAAGTAATTTTTTCAACATTATCTTTAGTGCAATCGCGAAATTCGAAAGTGCCATAAAAGTTTTTTCCATCTTCTTTTTGTTGGCCTAACGGCGTTGTTATCCATGTGGTAAATAAAAGTGAAAGGATCAATTTATTTTTATTCATAACTATTTCTCCGGTAACGTAAATCTTTTGTTAGCAGTATAAGCGTTCAGCTAAGCAGAACGAAATACTTGTGGGTATGATTTGTTGAGGTCTTGTGTTTTTTAGAACATTTTTTTTATATTATACATTGTTTATAGGGTCTGCTTTAGGGGAGTAGGGACAATGAAAAAAATAGTATGTTTTATGCTGTTGTGTGCTATGGCGCCATGCGCTGGAATGATGGATAGTTTTAGCGGTGAAGATGGTTACAGTGGTGGTGATTCATATGCATCAGAAGAATCTTTTTCACCAGAGCCAGTGCGAAGAAGACGCAAAAAAGGTAAGGGCCATCGTCGTACAAGATCTCGTAGGCCAGCAAAAGAAATAGAAAATCCTCGTGCGAGCATTAACATGTTGGATCTTAATAAAGATAATTATTCTTATGAAGATGAGTCGTATGATATTGAAAATGGTGATGATAACATGTTAACCCCAGAGTTTATTGCAGAATTAATGAATTTTCATGCACATGGCAAGTATGAAAAAGATAGTAAAGTATATAAAAATTTAGTAAATGGAGTAAAAAGACGTCGTAAACAAGAAGATTCATCACTAGGTGAATTAGAGCAGTTGTTGATGATAAACATGCGTAAAGGGCGACTTCAAACGGCAAAACAGCTTTATACTTCACGTTCATCGTCACGACACGAATCAGAATCTTCGGGACGCAAAATGTCTCAACGAGAAAGAGATCAGTTAATTATGGATTTGTGTAGTCAGATGGCGCATGGTGTGCATGAAGAAAAAGCAGTTACAACAGAAAAAGAAGGCTCGCGTAATATTATTATAGCTAGTTTATTTGGTCTTTTTGGAACAGTATCAACTGGTTTTTTGACGTATATCTCTACGCAGCCCGCAGTTGTTGAGGGTTCGGCAACGGTGTTAGAAAGTTGTATGATCAGTTGTGCTTTGCAAATGACAGAATGTTTGGCAAGTTGCGCTGTGTAAATAAAAAGTGCGAGAGTAAATTCTCGCCCGATATTTTATGCTACGTCGAATTTATTTTTTATATGACTTTTAAGTTGCGCTAGAGATTGCTGTCCTTGTACTATAAACGGACTTTCTATAGTTGTTTGTTTGCCGTTTTTGTCTTGTTTAACTTTTGTAACAGTAACTTGTTTTCCATCTTTAAAAAAGACTAAAAGGGGAATGCTTTGTACTGTTTGACCAACAAATTTGTTTAAAGCAGATTTATTAATTGAATCAAGATTCACTTTAACAATCACAACATTTGGATAATCTGCAGCAATTTTATTTAATGCGGGGGTCATAGCTTCACATGGTCCACACCAAGTTGCATACACATCAACAACAACAAATTCATCTAAAGTGATGATTGCTTCAAGTTCTTTAATCGATGACGCGTGCTTTACTGTTTGTGCTTGAACTGTTGTTACAAGTAATCCAGTTAGTGCGATAGCATCAGTTAATGAGCGAATAGTAAGATTTTTCATAAAGATCCTTTTTTATAGATTATAGCTATTACTAATAGTATCGTATTTACAAAAACATGCAAAAGGTTATCTGATAAAAGCTAATAATGGTGTTTTTGAGCGTTGTTGTTGATTTTTTAAGCGTTTTTGTTTTACGCTAATCAAAAAGGAGCAGGTATGCGAAAAAAGCGATTATTGGCTGTTTTTGTGCTAGTGCATCTTGGTGTTGTTGGATTACAAATTTATAAATATACCGTTTTTGCATCACTTGATGAATGGTATTACCGCCATCAAGAAAAGCATAAAAAGTTGGCTGCGCATAAAGATGAACTTGGCGTGCAATTGACAGCATTGCAAAATAAAAGAACTATTCAAGAGTTTGCTAAAAATGAACTTGATATGCAACCGATAACCTTTAAACAAATTTATCGTGTGCAATGATTAATGTAGCACGTGTGCGCCTACATGGTTCGTTAATATTTTTTTTGTGTGCATTTTTGTACGTTGTTATTTTGTTACGATTATTTGTGGTGCAAATTAACCATCATGAGTTTTATTTTTCATACGCTGATAAACAATATCATGTGTCGGTTACGCGATCTTTGTCTCGTGGAAACATTGTTGATCGCAATGGGTTGCCGCTTGCGATTAATAAAGATCGTTTTTCTGCATTTGTGTTGCCACAAAAAGTTAGTGATTATGAAAAACTTTTTATTTTTTTAGAAAAACATTTTCCATACGCTGCTCACCGACTTGCGCAATCACGTGACAAAAAGTTTGTCTACATTACGCGTAAACTTTCTGAAAATGAAAAAGATATTATTGTTTCTTCTGGCATTGATGATATTCATTTACTCAAAGAACCGTGTCGATTTTATACCACGCCGTGCCTTGGCAGCATTGTGGGTATTACTGGCATAGACAACCATGGTTTGTTTGGCATAGAAAAACAGTATGAAAACATGCTTGCGGGCAAACAATATCAGTTAACATTGCAACAAGATGCACGACGTGGACATTTTTATTTTGATGAGTTACAACAACGTGAAGTTGATCAAGATGATGTTGCTTGCATCGCGTTAACTATCGATAGCGCATTGCAATTTTTGGTGTTTCAAGAACTTGTTGCTGCAGTGCAAAAAACAAATGCACAAAAAGCACATGTGATTGTAATGGATCCACAAACGGGTGAAGTTCTTGTAATGGCACAATCAATTAATTTTGATCCGAATAACACAAAAGAACTTGATCTTGCTGCTACAAAAACAGAATGCATAACAGAGCAATATGAGCTTGGTTCAGTTATGAAAATTGTTACTGCTTTGGCAGCGTTATCAGAAGGGGTAACGAATGTTGATGAAGTATTAAATTGTCGCAACACCCAGAGCACATTTATTGATGGTCGTCGAGTAAATACACCAGTTGCCCATGGTAAATTAAGTTTTTCTGATGTGGTAAAAAAATCAAATAATATTGGTCTTGTGCAAGTGAGTAAACGTTTGGGTTATGATTTGTACGATCATTATTGGTCATGTGGTTTTGGGCAAAAGACGGGGATAAACTTTGCCGGAGAAGTTTCTGGCTTTGTAAATCATCCTGCAACATGGTCTAAACATTCAATTATTTCGTTATCGTACGGGTATGAAGTTGCAGCAACCATGATACAACTTGCGCGTTTTTTTTCTATTGTTGCCAATGGTGGCTATAACGTTGTGCCAATTTTGGTAAAAGATGAGAGTTTTGAGCAAAAGCATGAACAATTGTACGATGCACAAGTTGTAGAACAAATAAAAGATATTTTACAACAAACGGTGGAGTCAGGCACAGCTTGGCGTGCACGCATTAATGGAGTACGTGTTATGGCAAAAACAGGAACAGCAAACATGCTTATAAATAATGTTTATGATAAAGAACATAATCGTTTTACGTGCGCGGGTATTATTGAAAAAGATAATTATCAACGGGTGATTGTGGTGCATGTGCAAGATGCGCAACAAAAAAATGCTTTTGCTGCAACGATTGCGGTTCCGTTGTTTAAAGCGATTAGTCAAAAGCTTTTGGTTCATGATCGTGTTGTTGGTTAGTTATCGGGTGTAGGTTGTGTAGCAGTTTTTTTCATAAAAACAAAGACTGTTGCGATGGCTGCTCCAATGACAGTTGCTGCAATAGCTGTGTGAAAGCGATTTAAATTTCTTAGATAATTGACAAGAAAAAATCTACTTTTGTTTGCTTCTTCTCTTGCTGCGATGCTTCTTGTTGTTACTTCTTGCGCTCTTTGTCTTCTCTCTCCTGCGAGTGTTGCTTCTGTTATTAGTTCTTGCGCTGTTTTTGGTTGTTCAAAAATTTCTTCTTCTTCTTCAGAAGTGTAGACGAGTTTTTCCGCCGTCGCGCCATATGGCGCGATGTCGTGACTAAAGGGTTCGGGCTCTTGCCGCGTCGTAGCCTCACTGTGTTCTTCGAAGCTTTCTGGCGGAGTAGAAGCGTAGACGGGTGGTTCTTTGTAGTAAGTATCAGTTGTTGATTCTTCTGTTATTGTTTCTGGAGCTGGAGTTGAAATTGGAGCTGGCGGTATAAGTATTTCTTCTTTGAATAGAGTTTGTGGCTTTAGCTCTTGCCGCATCATAGTTTTACTGTATTCTTTTTTTAGTATTTTTTCTTTAAAGCTAGGTTCATCAGGCAGCCAAAAAAGTAATTGTTCTTTGTCTTCGTAATTAAGTTTTTTGTCATTTCGTATTAATTTTTTGAGATATCTGAATAGTTTTTCTGTGCCGAGAATTTGTATATCCTCTGGATTCCAATGTACGGAAATATCTCCAAAGTTTGTAAATAATCTTTTTAATTCTTCGAGATCTGAAAAAATTTTCATTCTAGTTGAAGTAGATTTTATTTGTACGGTTTTTTTGATTATTTTTTGAGTAAAGGTATTGAAGATTTTAAAATTGAGTGTATTATTTTGTAAAAAAATAAGTATCGTGTTTGGGAGCATCATTTCAAATTGATTATTAATTATGACAATACTATAACGATCTTGTTTTGCTGTTACACGTGCAAAAAAGTTTGAAGTAATATCTTCAATATTAGCTTGTGCGTTATAATAATTAAATTTTCTAGGAAGTTTTGTTAATTTTTCTACTGCTTTTATATTCAAAATTTGAAGTAGACGCGCAATAAGGCGGTTCTCGTTTGTTAGTTCTTTATTAAATTGATCGTAAGTATATGAGGAGGTTTCATTTTCATAGTTGAGTACGCTTTTTATTAATGGTATTAGTTCTTTATTAAGAAAATATTGAATTGGGTATGATTTTTCTGTTTCTATAAAAGTAGTAATGAGCGGAATTTTTATGAATAGTTTTTCTTTAGACTGTATTTCTATGGGTTGACTTATTAAAATAATATTTTGTTCTGTTCGTGATAGTGTCAAAAACCACGGTAATTGCTTTACTTTAATTTTTTGTTGCCGAATATAAGTTCGTATTTTTCTTTTAATTACTTTTGGGGGTTTAACAAAGGTAAATAAAAATCTTAAAAATCCAAGAATTTCACTTTTAGAATCAAAATTTGGATTAAAACTTTTTTCATATAATTTATTTGCAAGATACATTAGGTGGTTTATGATATCTTCTTTCATTATAAAAATTCTATTTAAATGGGGTGCTATTTTGTTGTGTGTATTTTCTAATTTTCGTTTTCGATCATCGAGTTCGTTTTGGCGTTCTTGTAATTTTTTTTCATCTTCGGTTATCTCTACACTTTCTGATTCTGATAGACTTTCTAACGTTTGATCGATGCTCTTTTGTTCTTGTTCTAATGCGATTTTTGTATTCTCAAATTTAGAAAATTCGTTTTTAATTTGTTGTACTAGTTTTGGCGTTAAAATATATTGTTCAAAATATAAAATTTCATCAAGTTTGAAATTTTTTTGTAAATAATCAGAGGTAATCATAAAATGTTTTGTCTAAGAAATGTATTTCAACGTTGCCGTCTTCATCTTTGCTTACAGAGAACGAAGATGGATCTAGGTCGACATCCATGCCAAAAATAGTGACTGAATGGCAAAAGAAGCCAAATAAAAGTATTAAACGTATTTTTTTCATACCAACTCCATTTTATTTTTAAAATATCAGTTTTAAATCCTGATAGTCAATAATTAAGATAATTTTTAGTAATTTGTGTTTTTTGTGTGCCAAATAAATAAAATTTCCCCATTATTGGCAATTTACTGTGACTAACTCTTGTGTTTTATTCTGAGCATTTTATCTTTAATGTAAGTCCCGTGAAGCAAAAAAAGGAGCAAGCTGATGATAAGGGCATGGTATAACAAGGTAATAATTCTATTTTGTGTAGTAATAATGGGCATATTGTCTCTTGTAGATGCAAGCCCACAAAAAGAAGTTGGTAGATCTTACATGCGCACAAGGCCGTGGTATTTTCATTTATCACAGCGAAATGCTGGTTTTCATACTATCGCGTATGGTGAGCATGCACTTGGTTCAGCATTTCAGATAATTGGTGGGTACACTAGATCGATGCCACGAGAGAGACAAGCAGTTTATTTCTTACCAAAAGATGATAATTGTTTATTAGTCTCTGGTGCTGATTGGGATGAGACTGATAAATTTAAACGTGATATTGTTGCAGAAGGGCTTGGGTTGCCATCAACGTTTAGAGGTAATCTTTCGTTATGTCCCGAGCAAACACAAGCAGGTGCTTTGTTGCACTATCATCAAACAATTGATAAAATTATTGGCTTAGATTACTTTAAACATACGTTTATCGAAATTATAGTGCCGTGGCAACACATTGAAAATAATTTAAATTTACAACAAAGTAACGTGCAAGGTGCATTTACTGATCCAGATAAACCGGGTGATATTTTACAAGCGTTTAATCAACCAGCGTGGAAAAATAGTAAAATTTGTGGTCCACAAACAAAATCTGGTTTTGCAGAGTTTAAAATGGTCTTTGGCCAAACGTACATGGATGAACGTGATAATCAGCTTATTTATTACAGCACGTTAGTTGTGCCAGTAAATTCTCGTCCTGATCCAGAGTTTATGTTTAATCCGGTTATTGGCCTTGATAAGCATGTTGGTATTGGTGGTGGTGTTGATGTGCAAGTACGGCTTAATCGTGATAATTCATATGGTTCGTTTATGTTTTTTGTCGGTTTAGAAGCGACATTTTATATTCGCAACAAGCAGTTTAGAACTTTTGACTTAAAAGATAAGCCGTGGAGTAGATTTATGATGTACAACATTGAAAATTGTCCACAACAATCACCACAACCAGGGGTTAACTTGCTCACACGACAAGCGGTTGTGCGTCCGTACGGTATTTTTGATTTCACGACTGGTTTGCGTTTTAGAAATAACTTCGTTGAGATCGAAGTAGGTTACAACGTGTGGGGGCACGATAACGAAACGATAAAGTTGCGTAGACCGTTTGAAGAAAAGATTGGGATAGCAAGTTTAGGTGACTCAAGTAAAACAACAAGCATGAGCACAATTGGCTTTATGGCTGAGGAAGATGAAAACTTTGTTGTAATTCGTCAAACTGATATTGATCTTAATTCTGCACGCATGCGCAGTGCATTAAATCACAAATTACACATTGCCATTTCTGTTGTGCGTAAAGGAGAAAGTGCTGCAGGTGTGTTTGGTGGTGGCGTTTATGTCGATTATGCACAAAAAAATGCACCATTACGTATGTGGGGTGCGTGGGGTAAAATTGGCCTTGCATTTTAACTAGATCTTGTTTTTTTGGTGACAAAAAAGAGAACATGAGAGCATAAAGATTACTAACAATCATGGGGGGTACGTGATGAATAAATCTTTGTGGCATGTGTTCTTGTTTGCCTGTTTTCCTATTGTTATTTTTGCAATGGAGGGTGATGATGAGTTATTGATAAAACCAACAAGAAGGCGCAGACGGCCATTGCGACGTTATGATAGTTTAAACAAAAATATAAAACGTTTTTCTCAAGAATATTCAAAAAAAGATATAGAACAAGAAGCATTAACAGAAGAAGTTATTGTAACAAAGCGTAACCGGCGACGGACAAGTAAGCGTCCGAGAAGAAGAAATGTAGAAATAAATACAAACCTACCGGTGTTGTTTGCTGATAATAATTTGCAGACAACTGGTCTGGGTGGTGCAACAGGGTTTGCTGGTATTGCCTCTCATTTTATTCCCGCTAGTCTCAGTCTTGACATCGCAGAAGCAAAAGATGTGCGTGATTACAGCGGCTCACAAGAGCGGCATGTGTATTTTTCTCAGGAAGCATCAGATGAAAGTAGTTATAGCGAAGATGATTTTTCTACAAGCAAGTTGTTTTTACAGCACGGTCAAGAAGGAAGTGTGTACACGCTCACACGTGGTGGTATGAGCAATTTTGATCATTTTGTAAAAAAAAAGTTACGACGTCGCTCTGATCCATCAGCAAAAAGAAAAAGAAACGACGGGGCAGATTGGAATTTAGTAAAATTTAATTATACCGGTAATCTTGAAAAAAAAGGCCGGCGTTATTCATCAGTAGTATCTTCGATGGATAGAAAAAAAAGAAAAGTTACTCGGTTGTTGTTGCAATTATTATTGGTGCTTAAACTACCAGTTGCAAAGTGGCAGGAAGTTTGGACTGCAGAGATGGATTTATTGAAAAGGCTTGAACAAGATGAATTGAGTGAATTTGAAAGAAATCATCGTATAAGTGCGTTTATGGAAGATCAGAAATTAAAAGGTAATTATGTTGTTCAAATGCAAGAAAAAATTAATGCATTAAAATATCTATATGCAAAAAATATTCATGCGCTTAATTATTTATATGATTTTGATATTTTTAAGACTTGCAATTGTTATATAAAATACGGCGGATGCCCTGATAAGTGCCATAGAAAAAAATATGTAAATAAGTACGTAAAAGAATTGTTTACCAACGAAGATTATTTAGCGTCTATTCGAAATAAACAAATAAACGCTAATAATTTACAATGGGATTAGCGACTTCTAAATGCACTTTCGATACGTACGCGTCTGCTTTTAAACTGTACGTTGCGTGCAGACATTAATTGTTCTGCTGATGCACTATCTTTGAGTGAAAAGAATGAGCATGTGCTTTCAATATTTACATGTTTGATGTTGTTGCTTTGTATCGGTCCAGCAATGGTAGAAATAAATTGTTCTAATGAATCTTGTGAGATGCCATCTTTTTCACCAATGTTTATACGTAAACGATTGTTTTCTCTGCCGCCTGAAGAAGAAAATGATGATGAACGATCACTTCTATCGCGTGAGCTACGACGTCCACCACGATCACCTCTATCACCACGATCATTACGATCATTACGATCACGACGATCACTTCTACCGCGACGATCACTTCTACCGCGACGATCGCTTAATGATCTTTCGCCGCCACGTTGTTGGCGTGGATCAACGTTAAGATCATGTTGAGAATCACCAGTTGATGGTAAACCAACACTATTGATCATGCAGCGTGCAATAATTGTTTTTGCATCATTGTTTTCAAGTGCTTGTGTGATTATTTCTGTAATAGATGCAGGAATATTTTCTGTAGCAATGTCTTCATTTGCAACAACTTTTGTAACAAAATGTTGTAAACGAGTTGCATACACATCTTTTTCTTCTGGAATACGAATAAGAGTAAAATCTTTTTGAATACGACGTTGAATTTGTTTAATTTTCCATGAATCACCATTGCTAATTATCGCAACAGAGAATCCAGACTTACCCGCACGTGCTGTTCTACCACTACGATGAGTGTAGCTAGACGCATCGTTAGGTAGACCAATGTGCATAACGTGTGTAACGTCATTAACATCAAGTCCACGAGCCGCAACATCAGTTGCAACAAGAATTTGAATTACACGGTTGCGGAATTTTTTCATAACAACGTCACGTTGTTTTTGTGACAATTCACCATGCAATGCATCAGCGTTATAACCATCGTGTGCAAGTTTATATGCAATATCTTTGGTTTCACGTTTTGTTTGACAAAAAACAATGCTAAAAATTGTTGGCGAAGCATCAATCAAACGCTTAAGCGCATAATATTGATTTCTTGGTTGGGTCACACAGTATTGATGTTCAATGTTTTTAGCACTTTCATTTTTGTGCCCAATTGTGACGTTAAATGGATCGTTCATGTATTGTTGTGCAATTGTGGCAATGTGTCTTGCCATAGTTGCTGAGAATAACCATACATTTTTTTCTTTTGGTGTGTATGCTAAAATTTTGTCGATATCTTCTTGAAAGCCCATGTTTAACATTTCATCAGCTTCATCAAGAATCACTACGCTTACATCAGAAAGAGATATGTTTTTACGCTGTAAATGATCAATTAATCTTCCTGGCGTACAAACAACAATATGTGGATTCTTTTTAAGTTGTCGTGTTTGTGCTCCAATAGGCGTACCACCATAAACAGGAACAATATTTACTGGCATGTTTAGTGCATATTTGCTCATCTCAGTGCTAATTTGCAAACAAAGTTCACGCGTAGGGCAAACAATAAGGCCCTGAATAGCTCTTTTTTCTAAATCAATCTTGTGCAATAACGGAACACCAAATGCAGCCGTTTTGCCAGTTCCTGTTTGCGCTAACGCAATACAATCAGAATCTTGTTCGATTAATTTAGGGATGGTTTGCTCTTGAATTGGCGATGGCTCTTGAAAGCCAAGTTTTTCTAAAGCAGAAAGAATAGTATCTTTAATAGGTAGATCGGTAAACTTCATAATATCCAACGGTATAAAAAGGGTTGATTTGAACGATTATCACTAATGATCGTCCATCTACCACCATTTTGTTGGTCTTTATGGACATGATCATACTTCACAGATGCCAATCCTAAAGGATTATGCTTTATGTGATTATCTTTACTTTATAATGTTTTTTTCAAATTGTCAAATGATTTGTTTGATTTCTATAAAATAGGTGTTTTTTACATTGTAATTTTAGTAAAGATAAAGTAACAAGGGTGGGCTTCTCGTGGGGAAAATTATATGAAGAAAATGTCGTTTTATGCGCAGTCATTCACAGTTATTGCGTTTTTGAGTTCCAGCATAGCAAGTACCGCATCAGAAGATAGTATTTTGCAACTATTTGACGCTTTTAATCCATTAGCTGGTGCAATTTGTCGTTTAGATTGTGATGCAGCGCGCGTGGCTTTTAAAGGCCACGCTGATCCACATGAAAGATTTGATTGGTATATTGAGGATGGCATTTTTTTTCTTGTTTCTGGTGATGATGAAGATTCGTTTTCTTTTTTGATGTTGTTGCTTTATTTTGATGAATTTTTTTCTGACGGCGTTGATTATGAAAGCATTGAAATGCGAGAAGAAAAACGTTATCGGTTGGCAGAGTTTTTGTTAGGTGATTGTGGTATGGATTTGCGTAAAGAGGAAATAAGTACGCGGTATGATGAGTTACGTAGTGATTATGTTACTACTACTTTTTTGCCAATTGACTTGGCTGTAATGAAGGTTATTTCACTTGCAAATAAAACATCTCAAAAAAAGATAAATCTTTCGGTAATCAAACTTTTTTTACAGTTTGGCGCAGTATTTACGCCATTTTCGTTAGTCTTTGCGTTAGAGTCATCATGTAAGGAATTGGTCGATTTTTGTCTTAACAGAGATGTTAACTTTGGTCAAGATGCTTGGTGTGATTTTGAAAGTTCATGGCAAGTCAAACCGCTTGTAGTGGCGTGTTGCAATGGATTGCCAGAGATTGTAGAAAAATTATTACAAGCGGGAGTTGATCCTAATTGTGGTGCGGTGTATCCGTGTGAGCATTTGCCGCTAATGTCGTTACAAGTTTTATTAAAAAACGAGCATGATCAAGATACAACTGTTGCTATTGCTAACTTGCTTGCAACGTATGGCTTTAATGATTTTTGGGCATATAGCATTATTTTAGACGCGCATAGCGATAAGTTTATCACGCAAGAGATGCGTATGACGTTGTTATTAATTTTTAGAGAAGCCAAAAAAAAGAGACGTGTTTAATCACGTCTCTTTTTAAGCTAATTATTAACTGATTAAAATCCTAGTACATTCCTGGCATGCCACCCATTTGTGGACCACCTGGCATTTGTCCGCCAGAAGCTTGATTTTCTTCAGGAATTTCATTAATTGCTGCTTCTGTTGTTAGAAGTAAGCCAGCAATTGATGCTGCGTTTTGTATCGCTGAACGCGCTACTTTGGCAGGATCAATAATACCTGCAGCGATCATGTCAACATACTTGCCAGTTTTAGCGTCAAAGCCGTTACTGCCAGTCTCTTGTTTAACTTGATTAACAATTACTGATGCATCATGCCCAGCATTGCTTGCAATAATGCGCAATGGTTCTTCTAATGCACGACGTACAATTTGTACACCAAGTTGTTCATCGCCTTCAAGTATTAATGCTTCTACTGCTTTTTGTGCACGAATAAATGCCACACCACCACCAGCAACAATGCCTTCTTCAACTGCAGCACGGGTTGCGTGTAATGCATCATCAACGCGATCTTTTTTTTCTTTCATTTCAGATTCGGTAATGGCGCCAATTTTAAGCACCGCTACACCGCCGGCAAGTTTAGCTAAACGCTCTTGCATTTTTTCTTTATCATAATCAGAAGTTGCATGAGAAATTTGTGTTTTAATTTGCTGAATGCGATTATTGATACTGACTTGGCTGCCTTTGCCTTCGATGATTGTGCAATTATCTTTTGTCAGCACAACACGTTTAGCTTCACCAAGATCAACTGAGCGAATATTTTCTAACTTAACGCCCATATCTTCTGAGATTAGTTTCCCATTAGTTAATATTGCAATATCTTCAAGCATTGCTTTGCGACGATCACCAAAACCAGGAGCTTTTACTGCAGCAACTTGTAACGTGCCACGTAGCTTGTTAACAACGAGTGTTGCAAGCGCTTCACCTTCAACATCTTCAGCAATAATCAACACTGAACGACCAGCTTTTGCAACCGCTTCAAGCGTTGGCAATAAGCTTTTCATGTTGCTGATCTTTTTTTCATAAATTAAGATTGCTGGGTTATCAAGATTAGCTTCCATTTTTTCTGAGTTGTTTACAAAGTATGGTGATAAGTAGCCACGACCAAATTGCATACCTTCAACAACGTCAAGTTCGTCTTGCATGCCTTTTGCTTCTTCAACGGTAATTACGCCATCTTGTCCAACGCGTTCCATTGCTTCAGCAATTTGTTTGCCGATAGCAACATCAGAGTTAGCTGAAATGGTTGCAACTTGTTCGATTTCTTTACGATCAGAAACATTGCGCGCATTTTTTTTGATTTCTGCTACAACAACTTCAACCGCTTTGTTGATACCGCGCTTGAGTTCCATTGGGTTTGCACCAGCAGTAACAAATTTGTTACCTTCACGAAAAATTGCTTGCGCCAAAACAGTTGCGGTTGTGGTTCCATCACCAGCAACGTCAGCAGTTTTACTTGCAACTTCGCGCACCATTTGTGCACCCATGTTTTCAAGTTTATCTTTTAGTTCTATTTGTTTTGCAACTGTCACACCATCTTTTGTGATAGATGGAGCGCCAAATCCGCGTTCATACACAACGTTACGGCCTTTGGGCCCAAGAGTAACTTTTACAGTATTTGCTAATGCATCAACGCCTTTTCTGATCTTATCTCGTGCGTCAACACCAAAAACAATTTTTTTAGATGCCATAATAATAATCCTTTATATTTATCTTTCTACTACGCCTAAAATATCATCTTCACGAATGATGATATGTTGATCATCAGTCTCTGTACCTGCATATTTGCCAAAATAGACAGTATCACCAACGGTTACGCTCATTGATTGAGCTGTACCATTGTTAGAGCGCTTTCCTGGCCCTACAGCGATTACGGTTCCTGTTTGTGCTTTTTCTTTTGCAGCATCAGGGATGATTATGCCAGATGCCGTTGTTTCTTCAGCTTCTATGCGCTTTATGAGCGCGCGATCGCCAAGAGGGCGAAATTTTTCAAACATAGGGTTCTCCTTGTAAGAATGTTAGTCTTTGTTTATCAAATATTTATACTTTTTTCAGTATAATCACAAATTTTAAAAAATCAACGCATGTTATCTTATAAGGCAACACTAAGATTTTTTATTTTAATTTCTAAGTTTATTCTTGTATTTTGCGCTATAATCGCTAAATACGCATCAATCAACAATTAATTTTTATGGCACTTATTATCGGCTTGACAGCATTTTTCAGTGAGATCTTCGCCTGCTTTTATTGCTTTATCAAGCTTTTCTGGTGTTGGTTGGTACAAATCAATCATATTACCACTTGGGTCTTTTATGCTGATCATAATGCCATGTGCCTTTGTCACAGGTTCATTGACAAAAGTAACCGTATCTTTGTATTGATCATAAAATTTTAAAAGATCATCAACATTGAGCACAATGCCAGTGCGAGTGGTTTTTACATGTTCTGATCGTACAGGACATAAGCCAATTTTTATAGAACCCAAGGTAAATTCTGCCCATTTATCGGGTAGTTGGAAGATAAGATTGAGTCCTAAATCTTGATAAAAGGCAATAGCTTTTTCTAGATCTTTTTGTAACAAAATAATCATTGAAAGACTTTGTACTTGAGCCATTATATACTCCATTTATGCAATAGTGCTATAGTAAACAACATTGTTAAGTATACCATTACTACAAAAAAGGAACAGATCATGATAAAGATTTATCCATCATTAATGGCAGCAAACATTACTACATTGGCGCAATCAATCGATCAATTGCAACCATTGTGTGATGGGTTTCATATCGATGTTATGGATGGTAATTTTGTACCCAATATTGTTTGGGGGCCAGATTATGTCAATCAAGTTATAAGTTATACATCATCACACTCATGGGTGCACTTGATGGTGCAAGATGATTTATGGTGGCTGGACAAATTGAAATTAAAAAGTGCTACTTGGGTTGATTTTCACATTGAACAGAAAAAAGAAATTAAAAAGACTTTTTTGCGCATAAAAGAAATTAATTGTTCTGCTGGCATCGCACTAAGCCCCAAAATTGATGTTAAAGAAGTTTTTCCGCTTATTGATTTGATCAATCGCGTGACTATCATGTCAGTCAATCCTGGGCAATCTGGCCAGCACTTTTTACCAGAAGTTATGCAAAAAGCAAAAACGTTGATTGAATGGTGTAATCAAGAAAATAAAACAATTAACATTTGTTTTGATGGTGGTGTGAACGCACAAACGATTAATGAAATCAAAAAGTTAGATACGGTTGTTGCTGTTGCTGTTGGGTCTGCGTTGTTTGATGGTGATGTTGTTGGTGTGATGAGTGCATTGAGAAAGTAGAATAATACTTTAAAGAATTGTTTTTGCATGGTATTATCTTGTGACACGTCTTACACAATTACAAAAGGATTATCATGCAACATCGTTATTTTGTGTTTTTATTATTATTTTTATCTATGGATTTTTTTGCAGGAGAAAGTACAGAGTTTTTTGATGCTATAAAAAATGTCGATTATGAAACAGTGAAAGCATTAATTAAAAATGATCGAGTAAGTTGTAATGCTGTTTCTTATAATACGCGTACAAGTGCATTAATGGTTGCATGTATAAAAAGTAACAAAATGGCTCTTTTGCTTTTAGACAAAGGAGTTGATAAGTGGTGTGTAAGAATACAAAATAATAAAGGATATACCGCATTAATGTATGCCTTTAAGAATCATCATTTTCAAGCAGCAAAGCGAATGCTTGAGTGTGGTGCAAGGGATGGAGCGACTAACATTACAAATAATGAAGGATACACGGCGTTGATGTATGCGTGTAAGGCATATGATTCAACATTGCAATACAATACAAATATTATTTTAGACATGATTGAAAAAAAAGATTTGTTGCAAAATATAAAGCTGGTAGAAATCTTAAAAAAATATAGTCCTAAATTTTATGCTTTTCTTTTATCTCGTGCTAATAACGACACCAGATATGATTCTTTAGCGCCTGATTACCAGTTACCTTCAGATGGTTCTGTAAAAAAACCTAATTGGCTTAAAAGAACAACTAATGAGTCGTATCAAAATATTTTAACAAAAATTAAAAAATGTGATTTAAGTGATGATTCTCATTTATTTGGAAATTATAGAAGTAGAAAAAATGAAGATGTATCAACTATTATTTTTAATGAGTTGGTAACAATTTCAGAAACATTAAAAAACTTTGTTCATAACGTGATTTACAATCTTGATGATGGTAATAATTTATTAATGTATGCATGTCGTTATAGTCCAGAGTTGGCAATAGAGTTGATTGTTGATACATCTTGTTGTGATATAAATTGTGTTAATGAAGATGGCTACACACCGTTGATGTATGCGTGTAAATATAATCCGGAGTTAGTTTCGCTTTTGTTGGATTATGGCGCTGATCATTCTATAGAAAATAATGGGAGGACAGCGTTAAGCTTGGCATACATCAAGGGGAATTTTGATGCAGTAATTCAGTTGTTGAATAGTGGTTCGAGCCTTGATTTTGTTAATATTAATAAGTGTAAAAAACAATTATTATTAAGTGCTTTTGAGCAAGGTGCTTTTGGTATAGGGAGTCGTTTTATATCAAGCGAATCATCAAATATAAAAAATTCAAACGGGTCTACGCCGTTAATGCTAGTGAGTTCGATTGGTGATAATTGTGACATTGTATCACAATTGCTTTGTAGTGGTGCTATTCGAACTATAAATGATGCAGATGACTATGAATTTACCGCTTTAATGAATGCTTGCATGGTGGAAAATAGTAATGTTGCTTTTAAGTTATTGGCTGCTGGAGCTGATGGCAATATTGGTACTGGTGATGGAATTACGCCAATTGTTTTGGCGTGTGAAAATAATAACTTTGTTATAGCTTTAGATTTGTTAGAGCTATTTGGTTTTGAAATAGCTGGTGGTTTTGATATTTTACAAAATTATTTGAGTGAGCTATTGGTTTGTGCATGCAAAGAAGAGAAATTTTTTATCGCAGCAGATTTATTGAATTATGTTAATGGAGATAACTTTATTGGTACGTTAGATGCTAATTTTAGAGATTGGCGTGGTTATGCACCATTGCTTTATGCGTGCAAATTTAACAACGTAAGATGCGCACTCAAATTATTAGAGCAAAATGGAATTGATGCAAATATATTTAATGATGGTGGTAAAACACCGCTTATTTATGCATGTATAAAGAGCAAGCAAGGATTAGTTAGTAGGTTAATTAGAAAAGGTGCTAATGTTAATCTATATGATTTCAACTACAAAACTCCTTTGATGTATGCATGTAAATATCAAGCTCACTTAATAAATTGTTTGATTACCAGTGGCGCTAACATAAATGATTCTGATGAAATTGGCAAAACAGCGTTAATGTATTTGTGTCAATATGGTGATAGTGACGATAATTATGGAGACTTAAAAGATTTACTTAATCATAATGAGCTAGAAATTGACAAAAAAGATGATCTTGGTTTTACTGCGTTGATGTATGCGTGTAAGTATAATCATGGTTTTATAGAAGATTTAGTTAAGGCTGGTGCTGACATAAGGTTAATAGCAAGAAATTTAGAAACTGCTAGTATAATTGCTCGAGATAATTTAGCAGAAGCGCGGATATTAAGATTTTTTGCTTATGAATAAATTGAGATAATAAAATAGGCGAACAGATGTTCGCCTATTTTATTCAGTGATTTCTTTCACACGATTGTTAAATGAAATCTGGATTTTTTATCAATTTATGATCTACAACGATATATTCTGGAACTTTCGAATTGTTCGTTTTAAACAAATTAATAAATTTGTTGCATTGTCCTACAATTGTGTCTTTTACAGGATTTGTGTAAGTACCTTCGTTGAACTTTTGATCACAAACACATGCTACAGCAACAGTTGCAGCAATAGTTGTAACAACTAATCCAGTAACGATTTTCTGCTTGTGGTTAGTCCAGATGTTTTTTGCTCTGTCTGCCCAAGATGTATTTTCTGCTTGTATGTTAACTGTCGCTAAAACAAGCGTTAGGGTAAGTAATAGTTTCTTCATGAAACCTCCGTTATGTTGTGGTTAATAAATATTTTTCTATTCTTTACTTATGGGGTTATAGTTATTTCTAATCCCCAGCTATTATCTTTTGAGTCGTACTTGCCTAAAGTATTCCAAGTCTTTGCACAAAAATCTTGTACGCGACTGAGCTTAAAGCTCAGGGCTATTTTGACATAAGTTTTTGCTTTTTTCAAAGCAGTTGTTTCTTGTTTGTATTCTTCGCTTTTTTTACGATTTTTTTCCAAACATAATGCAGCTCCCATTGATGCATCAACTGTCGCACCAACAAGTGTTAAAGTAAGTAATAGTTTCTTCATGAAACCCCCATAAATTAAGTACTTTTTCCATTTTTTCTAAATCTCTCTCAGAATCACACAATAATAACCATTTGTCAATTGGCGTTGTTTTTTGTTTGATTGTGCCATTAACAGGGTCTTTAGGCCAAAATATTGCCGTTAAAAGATTGATAATAAACAAAAAGAATGAAAAAAATGCAACTTCTGATAGAATATAAAGAGTTTTATTCTTAATACTTTAGGGCTTTTTATGCAATATAAATTAATTACTTTTTCATTGTTGTTATCGTTTATCGGTTATTCTTTTGCGGGTCAAGAGGGTGTTTTTACTCAGTTGATGTGTGCGTGTTATGAAAACTTACCGTATGTCGAGCAATTGTTACAACAAGCAAAAGCTAAAGAAAATATTAATGAGATTATTAATGCCGTAGATTCTAATGGGCAGACCGAATTAATGTATGCATGCTATTTTTCTCCAAATAATGTTCCATTGTTGCTTAACTGTAATTCAGAAGTAAATGTTGTCAACGATAATGGTAATACGGCTCTTTTGTTTGCATGTGCTAAGAACAACATGAGCATTATTCCCCATCTTTTGAGAGTTGGCGCAGAAGTAAATGTTATCAACGATAATGGCAGTACGCCATTGTCTGTTGCGCGTGCAATAAATAATCAGGATCTAACAAGTTTGTTGTTGCAGTATCGTGCAATAAATTAGTGTTTTAATTTGGACAATAATAAAATTGTGATAAATGGTTAGGCTGTGTCGTGGCATAAAAATCTTGAAACCGAGGTAAAAGTTTGTTTGTGTTGTTATTTTGCTCAGGTTCGGCGGTAGCAATAATAGGCGGTAAGTTATAGGGATTTATATTATTTGTTTGGAGGTTGTTATTTTGTTTAAGTAATGCGGTTGCAATAATGGGTAAGTTTTTAGGGTAGTAATTGTAGCTCATAACATGACTATTTATATAGGTTTGTGGATTTTTTGGGGTTCGTTCGGGTAAAGAAGTTGGAAATTGTGGTCTGTTAACATTCTCTTTGTTGCATGAAGGAAGATTGTGATTGTTTTTAAGCAAATTAAGAACATGTTTTTTGTAATTATTGTATTCAACAGCATCAAAAATATCATTATCTGTTAATGGTTTAGAATCACCAACAACTGATCCACTTCTAAATAAAGCTAACAAGCTTCTATCCATATTTATATAAAAAAATGGCAACCTTGTATTTACATTAATCCATCGGTAATAATAAACGTTTTTTTTGGGGTACCATTTTGATTTTATAAATCCTGCATTACGAAGATATTTTTTTATGCTTAATAATTTTCTGCCAGGGTTTAATGCTTGTAGGTCATGAATTTCTACGAATATTCCATCATTGCTCCAAGTTTGTAACTCAAGAATTTTTGTTAATGTATCTATTAATTGACTGGAGTGTGTAAAAAAAGAAAAAAGCAAACATGTTAACGTAAAAAGTTTTTTCATATTGGCATCCTAACAATGTGTAAATTTGACAGAAAGTATAACATTGTTAAAAGTAAAAACAAAAGCTTTTATTTGTTTACTTACCAATGCAGAATTCGCGAAAAATGCGATCCATTGTATTTTCTGAAATTGTTTTGCCCGTAAGTTCTGACAACGTTGTTAACGTATGAGTGTTGTGTTAAAATAACGTAGATAAAGATTTTTTACATCATGTGTACAGGAGTTTTGCATGAAGAAGCATGAGTTGTTATTTAGTTTATTATTTGTTTTGGCAAGCGTCAGTTGTTTTGGAAATAAACATAGAACGCCAAATGATTTATTGATAGATGCTTGTAGAGATGGTAGAGCTGATTTAATTACATCTTTTATTAAAGATAAAGATATTTTTAATATTGATTTTAATTACGCTTTGTGGATTGCTGGGAAATATACGCCTTTGATGGTTGCGTGTGTGTATAATCATCCGGATGTGATAAAAGCCTTGTTGCAAGAGAAGAGTGTCAAGATAGATCAAAAAGATCGTTTTGGATTAACAGCATTAATGATTGCTTGTCAGCATAATCCTGAAGTTGTGGAAGATTTAATTGAAGCGGGTGCTGATCCAAATGTTCAGAGTGTGAATGCTAAAACAGCTTTAACTTTCGCACTGGGTCATAATCTTCAAGTAGTACCAATATTAATTTCTGGAGGGGCTGATCTAAATTATGGTGGACCAAATGAATGGACGCCGTTGATTTATACGTGTATTACGAATGAAAAAGCAACTTGTCTTCAGTTAATTGAGGCGGGTGCAAATATTAACTTATGCGATAACAAATACGGTGGGACACCGCTTATGTATGCTTGTCAGTTCACTGATTATTCGGATAAAAATACAAAAGAAGATTTATATGAGATTGTGCAAGCTTTAATTTATGCTGGTGCTGACGTTAATACATTAGCACATAGTTATTCTAATGTTACGGCGTTAATATTAGCTTGTGAGCATAACCCACAATTAGTTCCACTGTTGCTTGAAAACGGTGTCGATATTAATCGCAAAGCTACTAATGGTATGGACGCATTTAATATTGCAAAAGAATTTAATTTGGACCTTGTGCCAGTATTGCAAGAGGCGTTAGGTGTTATTAATTCTGAAGATGGTGGAGCAGAAGAACTAGCTGGTGGGTAACTATTTACCAATGCAAAATTCACGAAAAATACGATTCATTGTATTTTCTGAAATCGTTTTTCCCGTAAGTTCAGACAACGTTGCAAGCAGATCGTTAAGATGATACGAGACAATTTCGTATTGCACATCGCCACGAAGCATCGGTAGCAGCGTGGTGATTTTTTGTTGTACCGTTTGTAGTAGAGCGCTTTGGCGCTGATTAAGTAAAAACGGTACGTTGGCGTTATTGAGTAGCGCATCAATGCGGTTTTTTATTGTATCTTTTATTTTTTGTATTGATTGCTCTTCATTAACTGAACATGCATAATTATTTTTTGCCCACGATGGCAATAAAACTTTTTGTGGCAAATCATTTTTTGCTTGTACCACGATTATTTTTTGTGCATATTTTTGTGCAAGCTTGTGATAAATATTTTCTTCATCGTGTGTTAATGTTTGTGAACCATCGATAACCAATAAAATAATGTCAGCTTTTTGTGCATACTCGTGTGAACGTGTAATGCCATGTTGTTCGACAATGTCATTAGTTTTGCGTAACCCGGCAGTATCAATAAACGTAATGTATGAGCCATGTGCATAGACCCCAGCGCAAATTGCATCACGCGTGGTGCCAGCAATGTTGGTTACAATTGCACGATTTTTACCAATCAACGCATTAAACAATGATGATTTACCTGCATTGACCGACCCGATGAGTGCAATAGCAATGCCATCACGAATGTGTGTTTGTGCACCATCACTTTGTTGCAACGTAGTAATTTTATTATTAATCACAACAAGATGGTCATAAATTTGATTGGCAAATGTTAGATCTTCTTCATCAATAAATTCGAAGCTACTTTCACAAAGTGCAAGGCACAACGTTAATGTTTGTTCAAGTTGTGTAATCCACTCAGAAAGTGATCCAGTCACTTGTGATAACGATGCCTTAAGTGCTTGTTGATTATTTGCATGAATTAAATCATTAATGCTTTCTGCTTGTAGTAAATCAAGCTTGTTGTTAAGTACTGCACGTTTTGTAAATTCGCCATGTTGTGCCATGCGTGCACCGCAGGCAATAGCACGATCAATAATTGCTTGAATAATAAACGGGTTATTGTGGCATGTTATTTCAACAGTGTGTTGACCAGTAAAGGTTTTTGGGCCATGCATGACTAAAAATAATACATGATCAATAACGTTGCGATCACCGTCAACGACGTCACCATAATGAACGGTGTGTGTTGCGACAGAACTAATTGTTTTTTGTGATGGTAGTTGTGCAAACTTGTCTACGAGGTTAAAAACATCTTTACCGCATAAACGAATAAGCGCAATTGCACCTTGCCCGTGTGGCGTGCATTGCGCAATAATAGTTTCTAGATAATTATTCTGCATGATCCTGTTGTTTTAACACAACTTTTAGGTATCTAAATTCGCGTGAATAATGAGTTTGTAGCATACCAGTGACAATGTATGCCAAGTTGCGGAATAATGAAGTTTCTTTTTCTTTGTCAGCATAAATTGGTTCTTGAAACAACACTTTTAACAAGTTGCCATCAACTTCTGTTTTAAATGGAATGGTTGGCAATTTTGCATGTTTAAAACTTGTTCCAATCCAGGTATTTGCTGACGTAACCATATCATCAGTCCAAACATAGCGACGTTTTTTTGGTCGTTCGCTGATTTGTTGTGGCGCTGTTGATGGAGTACGTTGTGTTGTTGAGCGTGGTTGACGTTCACGCACGGGTTGTTTGCGACGTCTACTATTGTCAACTTGTTCTTTGAAAAAGATGCCAACTTTTGCGGGTGTTGAACCAAAACCTAAAAAGCCACGAGAGCCCTGCTCAAAAACTTTTATAGTAAATTCTGCTGGCTTGCCAGCACGTTGCCAACCTTGATCAATAGCTTTTGCAATTGATGATGCTTCTTGGACGATTGATTTCATGGGTAAAAACCTCAATTAAACTTCTTGTAATCTTTTTACGTGATAACTCTGTTTTTCAGATGCATCTACGGTGCGATAGATGAATAGGTTAGGTAGTTATCATTTTTGGAGCGGGAAACGAGATTCGAACTCGCGACCTTTGCCTTGGCAAGGCAACGCTCTACCAGCTGAGCTATTCCCGCACGTTTTTAAATTTACTAATAATGTATAGGGACAATGGGGTTTTGTCAATTTTATTATACAGTAAGTTATAGGCTTTTTTGTTATACATTTGCATTATCTTCTCTTTTTCGCTTAACTAAGAGTTATGAAGAAAAGTCGATTATTACTTGTTTGTTTGCATGATTAGCGCACTGCATGGCACGGTCACAGAAATTGCCGATTCGTTTATTGTATTAAACGTCAATGGTATTTTTATAACAATTGCTGTTGCTAATGGATTATCTTTTATAAAAGATAAAACAATTACGCTGATTACGCATTTATTATGGCATCAAGAACAAGGTCCATCGCTGTACGGCTTTGCTAATGTTGTTGAGCGTGATGTTTTTACGCTGATAATCACCTGCCCGGGTGTTGGGCCAAAGATTGGTAGCGCAGTTTTGCGTGATATTGGCGCACATGGCTTTTTGCGTGCAATAACTGCCTCTGATGCAAAAGCATTAAGTAGCGTTAGCGGCATAGGCGTTAAAAAAGCAGAGCAAATTATTGTACAATTAAAACACAAAGTAGAAAAGTTGATCCAAGCGGGCGGTATCGCTGATGAAGTTGGTGATGCATTGCCATTGCATGAAGTTGCACAAGCACTTGCAGCATTGCATTATTCACGACCAGAAATTACACAAGCGCTCGATATTGTGCGCGGTGCACAAAGCGATCAATCATTTTCATTTGATGTAGCGCTACGAAAAGCATTACAATTTTTATCAAAATAACCACAATTTAACCACGATTGGAATTCTTTGTATGATGGACTTATTTAGTTTGTTCGAATGGATTAATAATACTATTTTTGCCGTTCCGGTAACCGTTCTTTTTTTAGTGAGTGGACTTTTTATGACGTTGTACACCGGCGTTGTACAAGTTCGTGGTTTACCGCGTCTTTTTAGATTGCTCACCGGTGGTGTGCGTCGTAAAAAACGTGATGATGGTGCACCGATGAAAACCATTGGCGTTTTTCAAGCGTTATGCACCGCAATGGCAACAACGATTGGTATGGGCAACTTAGTTGGTCCTTCAGTGGCGATTATTGTCGGTGGCCCTGGCGCGTTGTTTTGGGTAATGGTTTATATCTTTTTTGGTGCAGCGTTAAAATTCGCAGAAGTGACATTTGCCTTATTTACCAGAAAAAAATTAGACAATGGTTACATCGTTGGTGGTCCGGTACAATACTTACAATTTGTTTCTCCGTTTTTAGGCTACGCATATAGTTTTGTGATGATCTTTTTGTTTGCTGGTTGGTCTGGCGTACAATCAAACACGCTTGCAAGTATTTTGGTGTTAGAAGGTGTGCCTGAATGGCTAACGGGTCTTGGTTTATCAGCATTTTTATTATTTGTCTTAGCTGGTGGCGCAAAGCGCGTTGCTGAATTTGCTACAAAATTAGTGCCACTCATGTTTGTGCTGTATTTAGTTGCAGCGCTCAGTATTTTGTTAAGAGATCTTTCATTACTCGGTAACATTATCAAATTAATTTTCTCCAGTGCCTTTAATCCATCAGCATCAATTGGTGGCTTTGCGGGTGTTTCGTTATTGTACGCCATGCGTATTGGCGTTGAGCGTGGTATTTTTATCACCGAGTCAGGAATCGGTACCGCAGCGATAGCGCATTCAATGTCTGATGTTGAGCATCCGGTAGATCAAGGTCTTTTAACGTTGGCAACATCAATTGCTGATTTGTTAATTTCTGGCATGTCAGGTTTACTCGTAATGGTAACTGGTGTTTGGTTACAGGGTGCGTTTAGAAGTACATTAGTTTATGAAGCATTTAAATTTAATTCACCACCATTAGCGCAATATGTGCTTATTGTCTGTTTTATGTTATTTATTATTACCACAGTGATGGGCAACGGCTTTAATGGTATGCGTACGTTTGGTGGCTTAACAAAGAATCGTTTTGTAAATTGGTATATTGCATTTTCAGTTTTGATTGTATTTTCTGGTTCATTGTTGGCAGTACCACTCGTGTGGGAAGCAATGGCAACATTCATGTTTATGGCATCGTTGATTAATTTGATTGGTATTTTAATCTTGTCGGTAAAATATCGCCATGTTTTAAAATATTAATCAAAGGAATAGCATGATTGATCATACGTCAATTGCGGTAAAAGATTTTGCACAAAGTGAACGTTTTTATGATGCAACGTTAGAAAAACTTGGGTACAAAAAGTTAATGACTTACGATCGTGGCCACTGCAAAATTGCAGGCTACGGCAAGCAGGATGATGCTCGTCCAGAGCTGTGGATTGCTGATGCTGGTCGCGATGACGAGACGATTGGTCAAGCACGTGGAGTACACATTGCGTTTTGTGCAAAAAATCAGCAAGCAGTTGATGACTGGTACAAAGTAGCATTGCAAAACGGTGGCACGTGTAACGGCAAACCTGGGCAACGAGATAAATATCACCCAGGTTATTACGGTGCGTTTGTGATTGATCCTAATGGCTGGCGCATTGAGGCATGTTTTCATGAATACAAAAAATAATCAATCTCTTGAAGTAGTCTTTCTAATTTTGCTATTATAAAATTAACTACAAGTTTATGACTAAAAATGGAGAGAGTTATGAAGAGCATTCGTTTATTCGTTTTGTTGAGTTTGTTGGGGTGCGCAATTACGTTATGTGATGACGAAGAGTCATTTGATACTCCTGAAAATAGATATAGAAGTTTTGTTATAGCTAACTTCACTAAGAAGCGCACAGATTTCCCAAAATTTCTATAGAAGATTTGTAAAAATCTTTTGACACAGAAGACGCTTTTCGAATTAAATGTTTAATGCTACTCCAAAAGTGTTCAATA
>DAOUPL010000044.1 GCA_030626185.1 bacterium
AACAACACCTGTTGGGACATGCGTAATGCGCACGGCAGAATCAGTAGTATTTACATGTTGACCACCAGCGCCACTTGCACGAAATACATCGATGCGTAAGTCAGCAGGATTGACATTCATTTCAACTTCTTTTGCTTCTGGCATCACTGCAACAGTCACCGTTGAGGTATGCACGCGACCAGATGTTTCTGTTTGTGGCACACGTTGCACACGATGGACACCAGATTCACTTTTTAATACTCCAAATGCATTTTTGCCTTTGATGTGTAATACAATTTCACGATACCCACCAACGTCTGTTGGGCTTTCGCTTTCGATAGATATTTGCCAATTTTTTTTTGATGCATAATGTGTATACATTTTCATCAAATCACCAACAAACAATGATGCTTCTTGCCCACCAGCGCCTGCACGAATCTCAAGATAAACAGAACGATCATCACGCTCATCGGGTGGTGCTAATTGATCTTCTAATTGCTTTGCCAAAAGATTTTTTTGCGTAGTAAGTTCTTCAAACTCTTGGACATACAAAAGTTTAAACTCTTTGTCTTGTGCTTGATCAAGCTCTTGCTTGGTAACTTCAATTTCACGATCAAGTTGTTGCAATATTTTAAATTGCTCTACCAGAACACCAAGATGAGATGATTCTTTTTGTATATTTTGACGATCAACACGTGAAAGATTTGGATCACTCAAGCGATCTAATAAAGTTGCATGACGCTGTATTAAAAGATCCCATTGGCTAATTTCTAAAACCACAATAATTCTTTTATTCGTTAAGATTTTTTAGCGTTGCCAAACTTTTTATTAAATTTCTCAATACGACCAGCCGTATCAACAAACTTTTGTTCGCCAGTATAAAATGGATGACATGCTGAACACATAGTTACTTTAAGCTCTTTTGCTGTAGAGCGTGTTGCAAATGAGTTGCCACATGCGCATGTTGCAGTAATTTCATTTTGTGTTGGATGAGTGTTTTTTTTCATTTGTGCCTTTTAATCGTCAATATTATTGTAATAGGTAAACATTATTAAAAATACCCGACAAGTCGCCAAATGTAAAGCCAAAACATGCTAATCGATTGCATAATAGCAAAATACCCTCCGATAGCGCGAATTAATACCAATTGAAAAGAACCTTAAAATGTGCTACTATAATAAAAGATATTTTTATGGAGACCAATTATGAACAATACGAAAAAATTACTACTCGCATGCGGCATACTACTCATGCTGTTTTTTATCACCCTTGTGGTAAATAAGCTATTTTTCACTCCTCATCGCTACACAACTGATCAATTTAGCTGGACACAAAACCAAACACATCCAACGTACACTGTCTATTTTCAAGGTGTGCTTGGTTCACAAGCTGTAGGTGCACGTTACACCGGCAACCGTGGCTTTATCGCGACAACTGGTGAATGGTTATCAGCGCCAAAAAACGGTGTTGATATCGTCTATAATCTTTTTCCTGCAACAATTATTAGTGAAGTACAACCATTTGAACATGAACAACTTGATAAAAATGTATTCACGCAATCAGCACGAAAAGCTGTTGATGAGATTTATAATCAACTATTTGGTATTGTTGCATTACGCGAAATTCCTGATCATTTTGTAAATCAACCGTATTACACCAACAATGACGATCTTGGTAAATCAGCACTCTTTTATACAATTAGCCTTGATAAAATTAGTGGCGCACAAGAAAAAGACATCAAGCGTCATAAAACAAAAATGATGGTCTTTGATAAATTTTGCACTACACACAAAATTAACAAACCACGTGTTGTATTGTTTGGTGACTCTCGCGGTGCAGCAGCAACACTTGTCAGCATTGCAACAAATCACAACGATCCATTGTACAAAAACGTAAAACTCGTTCTTCTTGAAGGTTGCTTTGATGATGTTAAAAACGTAGTAAAAAATCATTTTATTGGAAAAAATCTTCCTACAAAAATACAAGAGTTAATTTATAAAACTGGCACTGAAATCACACAACACGACGAAAATGGCCCAACACCACTAACTCTTGCTGATAAATTTCCCCATCACATTCCAGTAATATTTATGACATCAAAAAAAGATGAAATCGTTTCTAGTGAATGTACCAAAAATCTTGCTAACGCTGTAGCGCAAACTAGTCATCCACACGTATATCTTATTGAGTTAGAACGTGCTGGGCATAAAAATTATCCATTTAATAACAAACAAGATACGCTTACGTATCTGAATGCAGTACATAGCTTGTATAAAAAGTTTGGCCTTGCGCACATTAAACAACATGCACAACTAACAAACGAAGAATTAAAAAAATACCACCTTAATCACAGATAATGTTTTATGTAAGTTGATTGTTCGCAAGCAATAGAATTATCACAATATTCTTGTATCTTTCCTGATTCAAGATAATAGATACGATCTTTTATCAAATTAATAAACTGTGTATCTTGCGTTGAAAGAGCAATGGTTAAGTTGTCTTTTTTTAACGAATTCAAAATTTCTACTAATCCTTGTGTATTATCAGGATCAAGCGAAGCTGTTGGTTCATCAAGAATTAATACTTGTGGTTCTAAACACAATGCTCGTGCAATGGCAGTACGTTGTTGCTGACCACCAGAGATTTCTGAGGGATACTTATCAACATGCAATACTATCCCTAACTGCTTTAACAAACGATAAGCACGTTTTTTAGCTTCTTCTTTTGATAATCCATAAACTACCATTGGATCAACGCAATTTTGCAATACTGTACGATGTGGAAACAAATTAAACTGTTGAAAAACATAACCAATGCTATGCGCGCGATCAATCTTTATCGCACCAGTTGATGGCTTTACCAACCCGACAATAGCTTTGAGTAATGTTGTTTTCCCTGCACCACTGGGGCCAATAAAGCTCGTAATATGCCCACGCTTTAATTCACATGAAATATCGGTGAGAATATGTTCTTTATTAATTTCTACTGATAGTTTATCAATAATCACCATAACGCATCCGCCTTTCTAAAGTAATAAGAAAACCTTGCAATAAAGCTGAAAAAAACAGATAAATAAAAGCAATAGCCATGTAAACCGGAAAGGGATTAAGTTCGCGAGAAATAATGTTCATCCCCGTACGCGTAAGTTCTGTTACTCCTATTGTTGCAAACAATGATGTACTTTTAAGTAACTGCTCACATTCACCAAAAAGAGCTGGCGCAATAAACCTAATAACTTGCGGAAAAACAACATGACGCAATGTTTTATAATTTGAATATCCCAATACAAAACATGCATCCCATTGGCCTTGAGGAATAGCATTTATTCCTGCACGCATAATTTCAGTCACATAACCACCAGAACAAAATGCTAAAGCGCTACATGCTGCAGTAAAACCAGACAATGAAATACCAAAAGTTGCAGGAAACACAAAATAGACAATCAATATCTGCACATATGCAGGAATTCCTTTTGCCACAAATGTATAGATCCGAATCGGTACCGCAAACTCTGCGCGATAAAAACGATTACAACTCAACACACCGAACAAAACGCCCACAGTTAAACTTATACACGCAGTGACTATCCATGCCGCAACCGTAATGCTTGTACCTTTTACAAATAACATTGCGTAAGGTAAAAGACTCATCACAATATATCCCATTTTTTTTCAGATTGCGCGATAATACCATTTTTAATCAACGCACTTACTGCTTTTTCAACTTTTGCAGCCAAATCTTTATTATTTTTTTTAATCGCAATACCAACACCTAATACTTGATCTTCAACAGAAAGGGGTACATTCATTGTTACAATCTCTGGATATATTCGTTTGAATTTATTAGCAATAGCAGACTCTACAAAGGCAGCTGTTGCTTTACCATATTTAATATTTAACAACGCACTATCAACCTGATCGGTTAGCTTCATCTCAATATTTGGATACTTTCGCAATACTGCTTCTTGCGAAGATGCAGGTTCAACACATACAACCATGTTATCCATGTCACTTATTGATTTAATTTTTTCTGGTATTTTTTCCCAAAATAAAAGTGGATATGATTTTATTTTATCACCTTGATAGCGCACCATGACAACTTTATCCAAACGCGCTTGCGTGATAGAAAGCCCCCAAATAATAACATCAACAGAACCTTGCTCTAAGGCTAAAAATAACGGCGTCATAGATCCAAGATCTTTAATCTCAAGATTTTTATCCATTTGCTTTGCTAGCGCACGCGAAACATCAATATCAAATCCTTCATGCTCACCTTTTTCATTCATGCTTACCCATGGCGCATAACCACCACATGTCCCAACAACAAAAGTATTTGCAATATGCGGCGATCGTGTTTTGGCAAAAAACCAAAATATCGCTATTGCGACACTTATACTCAAAATAATGCCACTAATTAAAAATTTTTTATTATTCACTTTTTTTATTCTTTCCTAATGCCTTAAGAGCAATTTTATAACCTTGAATCGGTTCATGTATTAAAGATCGCGCTACCCTGCCGATGGTTGCCAAACTCGCCCCTGTTATACCGTGTATTTCACGATACGATAATGTTTTTTCTTCTAATAACTTACAAATACGCCATCTTTCTGATAATGCATTAAGCTCTTGTGGAGTACAAAGATCCTTTAAAAAACGTTCAATATCATCAACTTTTTTTAATCGAAACAATGTTTGACAAAGGTCTTTTATGCCATCAACTGGCGTGTAATGATCATGATCCATAACTGCCTTCTTATTCAACCTGTGCTATTACGTCATTACAGTATCACAACAGGACGCCATTGTCCACTAACAATAGAAAATAATTTCTATTTAAACAGATTCAATAGGGTTTTTTGTGTCTAAAAGCTTAATCAGAATCAGTAATAGAAAGCTGATCTTCGCTCTCAGGGGCAACTGAAAAATGCTCTAGATCTTGTAAAATAGATTCTTTTACCTGAGCCATAATCATATGAACTTGATTGTAATCACCTTTAAAGACAATCGCTTTACCTGGTTTCATCATAATGCGTACATGACGATCTTGTAAATTGATAACTTTACGACCTTCACTAATTTGAATTGATGTTCTATCAATACCAAGTATTTTTAACTGCCCAATAATAATATTAAACATTTGCATAGTACCAACCGCCTTAAACGGTCCAATAGTTATCTCTATGCCACGCATCAGAGTATCTTTGTTCTTTTCTCGTGCATCAAGAATGTTAAACCCAATAGATAACATAACCGCTGATATAATTGTAGTAAGCACAATTACCACAACTGCCAAAACATATTGATATTGACTCAATGTGCCAGAACCGTATAAAATAGTTGCGACTACAAGACCAACTTCACCACGTGCAACCATTGAGGAACCAAAAAGATAAACGTCAATTGGACGCCAATAATAGGTAGATTTTCCATAAAAAAGATTATGAGAAGCAGTTGCCAACCAACAAGAAAACATTTTTGATACAATTGCAACAATAAGCAATATAAAAACTAATACCCAATCACTAAATGACAATACACTCACATCAATTTGCAATCCAATTGATCCTAAAAAAATAGGTAATAAAATACCATTTACAAATGGTGAAATTGCCTTTTCTGCACGATGCCTCACATCACCAATTCGATGAAACAATCCCGCAAAATAGGCGCCAGTAATTCCTGCTATACCACCAAAAAGCTCTACAAACGCAAAAGCCAACAACATAAAAACGTTTGCTGCCGGTACAATAAAACTAGGTAAACCAACAAAATTTAAAAATCTAATAACACGCGGTACAATTAATGTACCAACACCAAACAACACCGTAAACGCAATCATCATATCGCGCAATGCACCAAGCATTGATGTGTCATGATGCCCAACAAGCGTAAACTGCATAGGTCCAAAAAAACCTGCTTGTGCACCTAAAAAGAAAAAAGATAATAAAATTACCGCACAAATATCATCAATAATCGCTGCACCCAACGTTGCTTTTGAACTTCGTAAATGCATTTTGTTATGCGCAAACAACATAGCCACTGGAATAGAAACACTTGTTGCAGCAAAAACTACCCCCATAGAAATAATTTCAGTCAAAAACCACTCATGCGCCACAAGATAATACAACGTGCCCACAACTGCCGCAATTGGAATAATTGCACCTAAAAAACCTGCTACTGCTGCAGTATGACCGGTAGAAAGAATACCGCGAACATCGGTCTCATACCCCGCAATCCACAATAAATACGGTACCGTAAATGCCGATGATAACAAAAGTATAAAAAAGATAAACAAATCAATTGAGGCAAAACTATACAAAAAACCGGTTGCATGATCAACGATCAACAGTGGCCCAGTAAAAAACGGCATACCAACTAAATTTATAGCTGATGGCCCAAGAAAAATTCCTGCTATAATTTGCCCAGCAACTAATGGTAAACGCAACGTTAAATTAAGCAACTTCCCACAAATCATAACCCATCCAAGAAAGATGGCAATAAAAAGCGCAAACTTTGCCACAAAGACTGAATACAGCCCTGTGCGCACCAATAAGCCTGTTGGTAAAGCAAATCGTGTTGTTGGCTCCGCTAATAACACTCCCGCATTTAATAAAGTAAAAAAGTAAAGTAGTCCTTTACCTATTTTTTCCATAGATACGGTCCTTTAGTTTTTGAAAAAAAGACAATACACGCTCAACCTTTAGATTACGTATTATTCAATTTTTTGACAAGAAAATTAAACAAGTTTGTTACAGCAAAGTGATTAGTTCCGCCTTTAGCGCAAAGTAATAAG
>DAOUPL010000071.1 GCA_030626185.1 bacterium
CACTTTTCCAACCTGGTTGACGATTGTACGCATTGCACTTGTTCCGTTTATTATTGCGGCAATAATTCATGATCAATGGACTGTTGCGGTACTTCATTTTTTTATTGCAGTCATTACTGATTTTTTTGATGGTTTTTTAGCACGCCGATGGAAACAAGAAAGTGCGCTGGGAGCAGCGCTTGATCCACTTGCAGACAAACTTTTAATGCTTGGATGTTTTTTTACCCTTGCGTTTGTGCAGACGTCTGCGTTTCAAATTCCTCGTTGGTTTTTTATTGTGTTGCTCGCAAAAGAATTATTTTTAATTATTGGTTTTTTAATTCTTAACTTTTTAAAAAAAGAACCGTTCATTGCGCAATCAACTATACTGGGCAAGTTAGCCGCGTGCGCACAGTTTCTTTTTGTTTTTATTGTTTTAGTTGGTCAATTTTTTAACATGCACATTACTGGCATGTATCCTATCTCATTATTTTTAATTCTTGTTTTAACGCTTTCAGCTCTTGTGCAATACCTGTATAGTGGTTATAGATTTTTAGTTCGATAACCACACTTTTTGTACAGGAATAAAAAACATGAAGCATAATCATTTATTCTTTTTTTTAATAAGTTTTGTTGCATTATTTTATGGAATGTATGCGGCTGAAAGTTTTACCGTTGCTCGTACAAAAAAACGTGCACCAAAAATAACAAACGAACAGTTGTGCAATCAGTTTGAGGAATTAATGCATAGGTTTTCTAACATACTTCAACTAATCGGTAAAATTCAAAATAAGTCGTTGGGTACAACACGAGCGCTGCTTGAGGGTGACAAAAATAATAGTCTGGTCAAAGCAAAAAAAGAAACGCGCAAAGAACATGCACAATCCATTGCACAACTTCTTAATCAGGCACGTTTGTTTGAAGGTCAATTGCGATCAATCGCATCTTTATTTGATTTGTGAATGTGATATACTAAAAAAGTTAGTTTCATACATTAATTTTATGAGGTTTTGATTGTGAAGAGTTTGAGAAGCATTGTTTTTATTTGTTTGGTAACTTTTGTTGGCCAGACTCAGTGTTATTCTACAAGTCATTATTACATTAAGAAAAAACCTGATACCGTAGGAACTCGAATAGTACGCTCTTTGTGCGATGCGTGTGATGAAGTATGCCAGGATATTGGGCCGTATACACTTGCGTTTTTAGCGGGATTGTTTGCCGGATCGCATGGCCGATGTGAGTATCATCATCGTCATCGTTATTATGGTTCTCCTCATGCTTCGGTAGTGGTTTATTCAAGTGACTGGGATCATCCGTGTACGGGTTCTCAACTATTGGCTTGTGGTATTGCATCTTTATTTGTGTACGAGGCATTAACATACCTTAACATACCTTTTTGACTGCAATGATCACGTAGTGTATTAGGGTTGGAAAAATTAGTTTTTGTGATACAATTTCAGGTATCGATTATTTGTATATCTCCAGTTTTTTGATCAGTTTTAAAGAGGATCTTTATGGCCAGTTATAACCGCGTTATTATTATGGGAAATCTTACCAGAGATCCCGATTACAAACAACTTGCTTCAGGACAGCCAGTTTGCCGTTTAGGCCTTGCATCAAATCGTCAATTTAAAAACCGACAAACTGGTGCTATGGTACAAGAAGTTTGTTTTGTTGATATTGATGTGTGGGGTGCACAAGC
>DAOUPL010000062.1 GCA_030626185.1 bacterium
AGCATGCCCATCTGATGCAAATTGGTTAACTATCCGTATTGCACCAGAAGGGGTGTTTTCGTTAACGTTAAATGCAAAAAAACCTGGGTATAACGATGAGCTTTTACCAATTGAGATGAGTTATTGTCACAGTTGTCAGTTTGGGTATCGTGATTCACAAGCATACGAAGTTTTATTACAAGAAGTGTTGCGTGCACAACAATCAGTCTCTATTCGTTTTGATGAAATTGAATTCGCGTGGCGTATTATCGATAATATTGTGGCGCAAAAGTTGCCACTGTATAATTATGAGCCAGGTTTACATGGGCCAGAAGAAATACATGACTTTTTTAAAAAATATAACGTGAGGTGGCGGGTATGAAAATTGGCGTAATCGGTTTAGGAAAAATGGGCGGTGCAATTGCACAACGATTAGTTGCTGGTGGTCACGAAGTTTTTGCGTACGGTAGAAATGTGCAAAATATGCAACAAGCTCGTGAACATGGTGTTACAACGGTAAAAGATGCACCAACGTTGCTTGATCACGTAAATATTTTGTTGCTGATGATTCCTGCAGGAAAACCAATTAATGAAACACTTGCCTTGTTAAAAGATAAATTACAAAAAGATACGATCATTATTGACGGTGGTAATAGTTTGTACAAAGATTCTATGCGTCGTGCACAAGAACTTGCAAAGCTTAACGTGCAGTATCTTGATTGTGGTACGTCCGGTGGAGTGCATGGGCGTGAACACGGTTATTGTTTAATGGTCGGTGGAGAAAAAAATGCGTACAATCGCGTGTTGCCACTATTGCAAACAATTGCATCAAAAGATGGTGTTGCTCATGTCGGGCCTTCTGGTGCCGGGCATTACGTAAAAATGATTCATAACGGTATCGAGTATGGATTGTTGCAAGCGTATGCAGAAGGGTTTCATTTATTGCACGATGGTGCGTTTAATGATTTAGATTTGCATCAAATTGCAAAATTGTGGGATACGAGTTCTATTATTCGTTCATTTCTGTTAGAACTTGCGATAAATGTGTATGAAAAAGATCAAGATTTTGATAAGGTTATTGGAACTATTGCCGAAGGTGGTACGGGTAAATGGACGGTAGAGGATGCGAAAGAACAAAATATTCCCGTTGACGTTATTGCACAAACATTGCAAACACGTGCCTGGTCGCGAGAGACTGGTGGAAATTATGCAACAAAACTTGTTGCCTTGTTGCGGAATCAATTTGGTGGGCACGAAGTAAAGAAAAAATAAACTTATGAAAGTAATCGATATTAGTTGGACGATTTCCAACAACATGACTACGTACAAAGATAAAGGCGATGTCTCTATCACGCCAACAAAAGTTTTTGAAAAAGATAACGTACGTGAACATGAAATTAAAATGGGCATGCATACCGGTACGCATGTTGACGCTGGTACGCACTTTTTGGCAGAAAGTTTTAGCATGAATGATCTATCAGCAGAATCGTTGATGGGTTCATGTTTAGTTGTTGATGCCTCAGGTGTTGAAGATGTTATAACGCAAAACACGTTAGAGCAATTCGATTTTTCAGATTATGACGTGATTGTTTTTAAAACACGCAACAGTGAATGCAAAGAAGATGCATCGTTTGATAAAAACTTTGTTTATCTTGATCAATCTGCAGCAGATTATTTGGTAGAGCACAGCAACGCACGGGTAATTGGGATTGATTATCTTGGCATAGAGCGAAATCAACCGGATCATGAAACACATAAAACATTTTTTGTACATGAGATGGTTGTAGTTGAGGGGTTACGATTGGCAAACGTGGAAGAAGGTGAATACTTTTTTGTTTGTTTGCCGTTAAAAATTAAAGATGTTGAGGGAGCGCCAGCACGAGCGATACTTATCGAAGGATTATAAACAACATGAATATGCAGTAAATTATTTTAGTTTTATGGGTGCTGTTTTTTTCAACAATGGCGATAACATCATCAAGAATAAAAAAACGACCAGAAGGATTATGGACAACATGAATATGCAAAAGATTATTTTAGTTTTGTGTGGGCTATTTTTTTCAACAGTGGCGATAACATCATTAAGAAACCTAGAAAATGAATTGTATCGGGTGCGTTTTGCACTATTGAGAAATGCGATTGTTTCAGGCAATACGGATCTGTTTCAATGTTTTTATGATAAAAAATTGTCGTGTAGTGATGATGAAATTTATTATGCATTGCAGTATGTATCGGGACAATATAAATTAGATTATGAGATGAATCATAGAAAATTTGAATCTATTTTAACATTAATGCAAATAAATCAGCCTGATTTATATGCATTAATGTCGTTACGATTAGCTTGTGGTGATTATGAGTATTACACACATTATTTATCAAAATAAAAATTGTTGGTAAAAAAGTATTTTAAACAATATTTAGCGCACGGTACGTAATGTTTTGATATGATGATTGTTTCTTTTCAGCATTTATTATAACATTGTCATTTATGGTGATAGATTGTTTTTCGTTAATGAATTTTACCGTGCAATCATAATATTGCGCTTTATGTTTGAGCTGATACATCAAGTTTATAATACGACCATCTTGGTCTTTGGTTTTATTTTCATTTTTGTGCCAATAAGATAAATAAATCGTTTTTATTGGAATGCGCTCGATAAGTTCTTTTAATGCATTTATCGTGCGCATGCGTGGATGAGCGATTACGATACTTTCAATTTTTGTCTTTCCCGTATGCTGAATAATAGTTGGCATCACGGTAAAACTAAACCATCTGTGGCCAGATGCGTGCATGGCGAGTGCACCAGGATCAAAAATATGCATTTTGTTGTTGTTTTGTAAAATTTGCACTGTCCGTGAGCGATAGGTGCATGAAAATTTTGTTGCAGGTGTTTGTAATTTGAGAGCGATGCCGATTAACAAAAGATAACCACAAAGATAAAAAAGTTTGTGTTGATTTGGCATGTTGCGAATTAAAAAAAGTAAAAAATACGATAATAATATTATCACAATAAGTATCGGCCATGCTGGTCTGACAAACCCAATCATCCAGTGAGCGCCAAATGGTTTATATGCAAGAATAGTAAGTAATTTTTGACTTGTGCTCTCGAGCAACCAATAAAGCAAAGTATTGGGCAAATAAAGTAATTCACTGAAAAAGATAAGTGATGTGAGAACAAGATACGCTGAAATAAATGGCGCGATTAGTAATGAGCTTATGGGTGATAACAGTGATATTGGCAGCCCCCAAAAGACTAAGATTGGTAGTGATAAGGTAGTTAATGAAAAATGGATACAAAGAAGCTTGATTGCTCCTTTGTATCCATTTTGTAGTTTATTTAGCAAAATTTATCTTTATGAAATTTTTTTTTGTAATGGTTTTACAACATGTTTTATAAATGGCTTAAGAATCATGTTTTTAGATAGTGAGGCACCGTAACCAAACATAGCACCAGATGCAGCACTGATTACTGTTTTTTCAAGATAATAGGTATTGAGAGATAGAAAATGTTCCATAGGCATTTCATTTGTATAAAGTATCATATAACTTATTACTGGAATTAATGTGCTAGCAGCTATGCTAGAGTAGCGAATAAATTTTTTACTTTCAGGTAATTCTGGTTTAGTTTCATCATTTTCTAAAGCTTTATTGCTAAGATAATAACTTAAGCCAAAAACACTAGATGCTATTGCTGTAAAAAAAAGACCATTGAGTGCAGTATTAGGGTAATTTATATCTGGGAAGTGATCGTATTTTGTTTGTGTAGTAAGGTTACATGCCAATAAAATTGTCAATAAACTTAATTTAAATGTGCTTTTCACATTATCCTTTAGGTAATAGATGATATTTTATTTCAGATTATCGAAGATAGTGAAATTGATCAACACGAAAAGAACTATCTTGTTACAGCAAAGTGATTAGTTCCGCCTTTAGCGCAAAGTAATAAGTTCCCCTTTTCAGATATAATGATTAATGAAAACAAAATCATTCTGAAAGGGAAACTTATATGGAAAAGATTATCATGA
>DAOUPL010000064.1 GCA_030626185.1 bacterium
AGAAGAAGGTCATCTTGATGACACCATCGATTGTGTCATTTTAGGTTATTACGCTGGTCGTGGTAAACGTGCAAAGTTTGGTATTGGTGCATTATTGGTTGGCCTTTATAATTCTGCACATGATCGATTTGAAACAGTGGCAAAGATTGGTACTGGTCTGAAAGATAATGAATGGATTGCGATAAAAAAAGTTTGTGACAATTTTAAAGTTATTGAACAACCGCATAACGTGATCTGCGCTAAAGAACTGCGACCGGATGTTTGGGTTACGCCAGAGATTGTCACGATTATTCGTGCTGATGAGATCACCATGTCGCCGATGCACAGTGCAGGCAAAACCAACGAACAGCTTGGTTACGCGTTGAGGTTCCCGCGATTTATGGGTAGCCGTGATGATAAAAGTGCTACTGATGCCACAACAGTTGATGAAATCAAAGTGATGTATCAACAGCAGTTTGGGCGTAATTGATTTTTTTATAATTACGTCAGCTTTATTTGTAGAGTAATTAGATCTTTGTTAAACTTGAATAGTTGTTAAGATTTACAGATAAAAATTACATAAGGAATAACATGATCAAAAAACGTTTTATTATAAGTTTATTTATTTTTAGCGCAACATCGCTCGCTGCAATGCAGCAAAATAATCTGTCTTTGGATAATTTAAAAAATAATGTTTTTAATGCATTGCTACCTAATAATTTAACTGAATCAGGACAAAAAATTTTTAGATTGAATCTTTTTGCAGAGCAAGTTTTAGATGCTGGCGCGTCCTCAATCGTAACTCAAGAATATTTTTATCAACTGTGTAATGAAATTCATGGGCGTGAAAGTTCGCATTGGAATAGAAAACTGTTTGTTGATTCCGCAAAAAATAATAGATTTGCGCTCTGTTATTTATTATTGAAAAATAAGTGGGTAAGTCCAAATATAAATTCCTTTCAAACTTGTTTGAAAAATGCATCTGTAAGTTCGTTAGATAATGTTTATTTATTAACATTATTAATAAAAGAATATTCAGATGTTTTGGGTAGTCAAGATAATTATTTTAAATCGTTAAATAGTGCTCTTCTGCAAAACTTTGGATTAAGGCGTGCTTTACCCAATACTGCAAACATTGTTTTTTTGCTTGATCGTGGAGCAACTTGCGATAACTGTAGTTTGAAGTATGCATTGTTACGTTGGTATCGTAAAGATAGAATGGACTTGGTACGGTTGTTTTTTAATAGAAATAGAGTTTCTTTTGTTGATGTGACTCATTTTTATTCAAATATTTACCAGGACAACAATTCAATAGAAAAACGTGAAGTTATAGATTTAATAATAAAGAAAATAGAATCATTGCTGTACAGTAATAAAGTTTCTTTATATGAAGCGAAAAAAGTTTTTCAATTTAGTAAAAATCCTGTGATAAAAAATATTTTAACTAAGTATATATGTACTTTACAGAAACTCCCTGTTGTTACAGGCAATAGGGTAATACGAAATAATATAAAAATGCCTGTTGTTTTGCCTCGACCACGCGGTTTTATGCGAGGTAGGGTGAATAAGACGTCAAAAAACAATAGAAACGATCTAATAGTGCATTTTAATCAGTCGCCGATTTTTTCGAGGCAAATTACTGAGCTTTCAGCCAAAGACGTTCATAGTGGTTTTGATAATCATTTAAAAAAGCTTTATGACGAGTTAAACATAAGTTAACATTTTAAAAAAAGCGTTGCGTTTTGTGGCGCTTTTCTAGTTTTCTTTACACAATTGCGCAAAATAAGCCGTCTCTTGTGCTGGATAATCAGCATCAACAATAGTTTCACCAATTATAGCAGAATTCACTAAGATGTTCACACCATTTTTAGGTATAGTTTTCCAAGGTATTTTTATGTCAAAAACACCTTGACTAAAAGGACACAAACGTTCCGTTTGATCGTTTAACGCGTCAAAAGGTCAAGATTCATTCACCCATCTACGCTTAGCTACGTTGGATATCAGAACTTTCCTTGACGCTTAGCGGATACATAAAAAATTATTTAAACAGTTATCAAATATTAATCATGCACGTCTAAGTGGTGTATGCTATACGAGCCTATCGGGCTTGAGTTGTGATAACTGTAATCAATCGATTATGACGATCAATCAGCGCAATTTTTACAAAAGCTAAATAAATTGTTTAGCAAAACTCTTGACCCCCCCGATGACAGAATTGCTATTATACAATTAAAGACGGTTTTGTAATTAATTTTGGAGGTAGTATGACAAGTAATAAGTTTTATGCAGTGTTAACTGTAGGTATTTTGTGTTTGAGCAACTTTGTTGCTGCGGCACCACGAGAAGTTGGTAGTAATAAGGTTATGACTGATTTAGATGATCAAGGTCGTATTAAACTTGCTTTGCATAGTCCTGAAGAGATGATACGTCGCGGTATCAGTGAAGATGATTTTAAGTTGGCAATCGGTATAAGTAAATCAGGCCGTTTCGGTATTAGTGGTTCAGACCCTTTGAGTATAAATATTGTAACGAGTATTTTTTCTTTTAAAAAACTAAAACAAAATCTTCCTCCTGCTAATTTTGCAGCGTTTCAAAAATACGAAGACGAGTATAAAGACAAAGGGTATGGTTATTCATGGTTAATCATTAGACCTCTTCCGAAACAGTGAAAAAATGCTATATTAAGAAAGATTTTTTTACGGGAGAAAAAATTGAAGCTAGCAAATTTACAAACATCTAGTGATGTAGTATTTCGTCGAGTGGTTGGTGTAAAGCGAAAAACATTCAATAAAATGGTTGGAATTTTAGTTGAAGCACAAAAAAAGAAAAAAGCTCGTGGTGGAAGGCCCAATAAATTAAGTATTCCTGAAATGTTATTAATGACATTAGAATATTTGAGAGAATATAGAACATATGCGAATATTGGA
>DAOUPL010000041.1 GCA_030626185.1 bacterium
AGTATATTCGCGAGCAAGAAGATGCTGATGAGTATGGTAGATTTTGATTGTAGTTAGATAGTACTTGCCGCCTTTGAGGTGGCCCTGCCCATCAAGCCACCGCCTTTGGCGGGGGTGTGCTGACTTCATAATGTTTTCCAGTTTTTTAGCATAAATAACAGCAGTAAAAGTATAGCAAATAAAGAACAAAAGTATAAAATCACTTAATCATAACATTATTTCGCCACAAACCAGAAAGCGCTATTGCAACTGCATCAGAAACATCTTCTTTTGTTAAATGATCTTTTAGATACGGAAACAATTGCACCAACACACGTGCAACTTGATCTTTTTGTGCCCCGCCAAACCCCGTTACGGCTTGCTTGATCTCTCGTGGTGAAAATTCTAATAAGACAACACCATGTTGATGAGATAACAAATTAACAATGCCACGTAAATAACCAAGTTTTAAAAAGTTTTGTGCATTTTTTCCTAAAAATGGTGTTTCTAATGCGATGTGTGTAACATTAAATTTTTTTATTTTTTCAACAAAAAAATCATGAAATATTGTTACTCGTTCAGCGATTGATTGTGATGACTTCATTTGCAAATAACCACACGAAACTATTTGTGTGGTGTTGTTTTGTTCTTGCACAACACTAAAGCCTGCAAAACGCAGCCCGGGATCGATACCAAGAATAATCATTCCCCTTTTTCCTTTCTTATTAGTGGTATTCGCTTTCCATGTCATCAAAACGCGTGAATTCACGAATAAAGTCAAGATAAACTGTTCCTGTTGGACCGTTACGTTGCTTACCTACAATAAGTTCTGCGAGTGTAGGATTCTCAGTGTCTTGATTGTAAACCACATCGCGATACAAAAACATAATAAGATCAGCATCTTGTTCAATAGCACCAGATTCTCTCAAATCAGAAAGCATCGGACGTTTGTCCATACGGCTATCAACAGCACGAGAAAGTTGTGACAATGCAATTATGGGAATTTTAAGTTCTTTTGCAAGTGCTTTTAACGAACGTGAAATTTCTGATACTTCTTGATGTCTGTTTTCGTGACGACGTGCTGAGTGTAGTAACTGTAAATAATCGATCACTAAAACATCAAGATTGCCTTCTAATTTAAGTTTTCGTGCTTTTGCACGAAGCTCCATAAGGTTTAACATTGCGCTATCGTCAATATACATTTTCATCTGTGCAAGACGTGCAGCAACATTAGTCAATGACACCCAGTCTTGTGATGAAATTGTTGCGTTGCGAATATGATGATGTGCAATCCCTGCTTCGGATGATAATAAACGTAACGTAAGTTGTTCTGCTGACATCTCTAACGAGAAAAAACCAACCGATTTGCCTTCAAGCGCTGCGTATGTTGCGAGATTAAGCGCAAGTGCTGTTTTACCCATTGATGGTCGTGCAGCAAGAACAATAAAATCACCTTTCTGGAATCCAGATGACATTTCATCAAGTTTTTTATACCCCGATGGTACGCCAGTAATACCACGATCACTACTTTTGATATCAGAAAGATGTTGAAACGTCTTTTTTAACCAAATATCGAGTTGTACAAAGTCTTGATTTGTTCTTTTTTCTGAAATGGCAAAAATTTGTTTTTCTGCATGATCAATAACCGCTTCGATTTCTTTGTTGTCTTGTGTGTAACATGATTGAATAATTGATGCGGCCGAACCAATAAGTTCACGCAAAATTGCTTTTTCTCGTATGATGCCCGCATGTTGCTTTAATAAACCAATTGCAGGAAGATCTTCTTGGAGAGATAACAAAAAAACCTCACCACCAATTCTATCGAGAGTTCCTCGCTGCATTAAAATATCTTGCAACGTGATAACATCAATTTGCTTTTGTTCACGTGCAAGAGCAACAAGTGCTTCGTACACCATTTTGTGTGGTGCATGATAAAAATCTTCAGCTTTCAGCTCCTGCATCACTTGATGAATTGCATCTTCTTGCAACAAAATTGCCGCTAAAATTGAGCGTTCTGCATCAAGATTGCATGGTGGCGCTTTACTGAGCAGTGCTGATGGTTTCTTTCTTGAATCGGTATAACCCGGTTGTTTTACCTGCAAAAATCAACTTTCTATTCTGAAACTACGTTAATAGTTACTTGTGGTTGCAAGCGTGATGATAACTTAATGGTCACTTTGTGTGAACCTTTTGCTTTGATTGATTTTTCAATTTTTACTTGGTTTTTTGAGACAGTAACCCCTTGTGTAGCAAGTGCATCAACAATTTCACTTGCGTTTAACGCACCGTACAATTTGCCATCATCATGCAATTTACGCTTAATTTTCACAGTCAGTTGTGCAATTTTTTCAGCCAACATTGATGATTGTGATTCAATCACTTTTTTGCGATTATCAACTTGTAATGCTTTTTTCTCAAATTGAGACTTATTTGCTGCGGTAATTTCTATCGCATGGCCTCGTGGAATAAGGAAGTTACGTGCATAACCGGTATTTACCTTGATTATTTCACCTTTAAGCCCTACGCGCTCAATATCTTTTTTTAGGAAAACTTGCATAATTGCACCCTTATAATCAATACATTTTTAAATCTATTTTAGTATACGCCAAAAGAAGCGTTCCTAAAAGGCTGATTATCCATCTTAAACTATTGCTTTATCTTTTCTTGATTTGTTATTTTGATAGTAAATGGAGGAACTTATGAAAAAAAAACACTTATTTTTTACTTTTTTACTATTTTTTTGCACAACAATCGTATTGCCACAAAGTTTTTATAAAAAAGACAAATCCACGCTTTCTCCATTAAATTTTATAAGTTACGGCTTAGCAATTCCAGCAACAGCTGGCATTTATTATTATGGATTTAAATTTGCTCAATATGGTGGAAGACTTGGCTTTCAAGGCCTAAGACTAGGAGCAGGATTAGGCTTGCAAGCAAGTGGCGCCTTATTAAGCGCAATGAGATCAAACCCTCGAACAACAGTTGCTGTTACCGCTCTGTTAATTGGTGCTTATGGCTTAAAGCGCATGATGAATCAAAAACAAACACAACAAACTTCCAAAAAACTAACCCATTCTGGACGAACGCGAACACCTCAGTCATCACAACAAAGACAAAAACGTTCAGGGCAAACACAAAGAAATTAATAATCAATAAACATTTTTAAAAAGAAAATGAAAACTCGGTTGATTCTTCACTAGATTTAGAAAAACTATAATCACTCCATTTATCACTAGAAGATGTAGACGCACTACACTTTTTGCTTTCAACAGCACCGGCTTTGACAAGAATCTTTTTTAATTTTACGTAATTATTGTCCCCAATAATACCTGATTCATAATGATCTTCTAAATAATCTAATAAGGTAAAACCCCAACCATTAGTTGTGGTTGCATCAGCACCAGCATTAATTAAATATTTAACCATACGATAAGAAGGTTCTCTTTTATCAACAAATAGTTTCATTAATGGAGTGGCTCCAGAGCTATTTTTTTCTTCTATGTTAGCACCCGCTTGCATTAATAAAGGCACAATGCGTGGTTTTTTCCTGCAAGCATATGACAATAAACCGGTATATTTATTTATCATGTTGCATATCAGTTTAGTTGTGCTTAAGTCTGGGTAGTTTTTTAACAGAAATTGAAACATTAAATTTTTTTGTTTCAAAATAAAACAGATCCCACTTTTTGATTGATCTATACCTACACATCGGCATGTTGTTAATTCTTTATTAATTTGATTTTCAAGGTTTTCTGGAAAGTTGTTTAAGATAAAATTATAAAAATCTATATGTTTTTCAAATTCATCTGAAGAATCACAATCAACATATTCATTTATGCTAGCTCCAGCATCAATAAGTAAAGTTGCCACTATATTATTTTTACGACAAGATGCATAGTATAACCCGTTTAATCCATCATTATCTACTGCATTTATATCAGCACCATTTTCTATTAATAAATTTATTGTCGATTTTTTACTATATCGACAAGCATAATGAAACACACTATACCCACGATTTTCTATTGCATTTACATCAGCACCAGCATCGATAAGTTGTGGAATTATTTCTGGCACAAAGCGACATGCAACCATTAATGGTGAATATTTATAACTTTTTTCATAATTAAAGTCACCACCTTGTACTGCATCTAATAAAAGAGTTTGCAGTACATCAGTTTGATTGGATTGCAAAGCAAGATCAATACTTGTTTGTTGTGTTTCATGTTTCAATAATTTAATAGGTTCGCTCTCGTTTATAAGCTTATTTTCTATATAGCCATATTCGAGAAATAGTTGTTCTAATTTTTCATAATTTTCCGCTTTTTTAGCACAATCTACAACCCTTGTATTAATTCTTGGGGAATGATCAAGTAATAATTTTGCTGCTTGCGTAGAACAATTTTCATTAATAACTAAATGCATTAATGGCGTCAGTCCATTATTGTCTTTTGCATTGATATCAGCACCAAGACGAAGCATTGATTGTATTGATTGATCATCATCTACATAGGCTATGCATGCACACATTAGTGGCATCAAACCACCTTTACCACGTTGTTTGACAAATTGTGATCCAAAGCAATTGCCACTCATCAACAAACCTATAAAAACAAATAAATTTTTGTGCTTCATACAAAATCCTTTATCTTAAAAACTTCACGATTGCACTTGCTTTATCACCTTCAACGATAACTTCCACCAAGTTTTTATAATTTTTTACGACACATTCAATAATAATTGCTCAACCTCATGATTATCACAATTTATTGCATATGAAAGCGCTGTCGAACCATCATCGGCAGTAATCAATGGATCCGCACCATCATCTAATAATCTTTGTATTATCTCAATAGGTAACTCTTTGTTTAAACAAGCAATCATTAATGCTGTTTGACCAAGATCATTCTGAAAATTAATGATAGTAGAGTCTTCAATTATAGCAGGGTCTTCAATGAGATTTAATAACTGGTTCATTATAGTTACATTGTAATAGCAATATTCGCACCAAACCTCAATGGAGTATCACCATTGAGGTTTGGTGCGAATATTGCTATTACTGCTTTTTGACTACTTAAACAAGCATTGCTTACTAATAATCCTATAAGTATAAATATTTTTTTGTTTTTCATATAAAATCCTTTATGGTAAACACTTTACGATTGCATTTATTTTATCACCTTCAACAATAGCTTCAACTAAAATCCTCTATGATTAAGCCACCTTTTACCTTGTTCATAAATGGTTGATTCTGGAGATGTTAATACACGTAGCATATCTAGACGTTCACGGTTTATGATAAAACTCGTAATGGTCTTACCATTAGCATGAAAAAGATATGGATTATAATCTTCTTGTAACAATAGTTGAAACGTTTTAAAGTCATTGTTGTCTATTGTAACAAATAATGGTGCGTTTCCATTGTTATCTTTCTCATTCACATCAAGATTACCACTGTCTAATAACTTCTTAGTTAATGAGCAATCTTGATATTTTACTGTGTACGCTAAAAATTTTTGTAATATTTCAATTCGATTATATTGTAAAGCAATATCAATAACTTCATCGTTTTGGTTATTTCTAATATATAGATCTGGATTTTCACATAAAAGTAAATCAATTGTAAGTAAATCATTACTCAATGTAGCCAACATTAGAGGTGTATAATTATCATTATTAACTTTATTTACACCAAAATCATCATCAGATAAAATATTTGATGGTCGTGCACCATGCTCTAGAAGTTGAATTATAAGATTTTTATCGTTAATTTCATAAGCATAATCTAATGCTCTTTTTCCACACGAATCAATTTCATTAACATGAACACCTGCGTGAAACAATGATGGAATAATCTCGATATTGTAACTACTGATTGCATTAGATAAAATTGGAATGTTAAGTACATTTGGCGCATTAACACCAATTTTTTGTATTACATCCAGAGCAAGTTTATTATTTCCCTTCATAACAGCTTCAAATAATAACAATTCTAAACTTGAATTATAATTTTCATACTCTTGATACAAGGAACTGTTTTCTGATAAAAATTGACTACATAAAAGACGAGACTCTTCTAAATTATCATTTCTTTGAGAGCCAAAACAATTTCCCACAAGTAACAAACTGGCCAAAATAAGTTTATTCAAACGATGCATTAAAATCCTTTATGTTAAACGCCTTGCAATTAGATTTACTTTATCACCTTCAACGATAACTTCAACTGAATCATCTGTATCTTTTACAAGTTGATACACTCCATCACCAAGTTTTTGTAACTCTTTTTTATTGTTCTGGCACCAGCGTGCAAGCAACGTATGTTTTGTCTGTTTTGTAACATCACGGTGCTTTTGTTGCCCATACAAAACAACAATATCAAACAGTGTGCGATGTTGGTGTAATACATAATATGAGCTTAGTGCAAAAATGGTTGTCATAAGCACAATAACTAACAAAAATGAACCGTGTTTGTTTTGTTTATACACCACGCGGCACCACCGATCGTGTAATTGTGTGATTGTGATACGTTAGCTGAATGGCAATGCTGCTTGTGTCATCATCAATTGTTTGTTGTATAAAAAGAAGGTGTGCTGAGACTGGTAACAACGTTGTGGTGTGCCCACGCTTCCATTTATTTTGTGTAACATTAAACTTTTTTATTGTTCGGCTTAATGCGCCATTTTTTGTTTGCCAACTAATTAATGCATTATTACTTTTGTACACAATATGATTACGCTTAAATGTCTGCCACAAATTAACATTTTGTGGAGCATAATAAAGATCGCGTGCAATAGCGTCAAGCAATAAATGTGTATCCACGACATGTTGCACTTCACTCGAACGCGCAAAAAAATGTGTTGTTAGCCGTATAAGCGCTTGTGCAGAAAGTATTACAATAGTTGTGCACATAGTTAGATAGACCATAAAAGAGATGAGCGAAAAACCTCGTTTATTAGTTGTTTTCATAAAACACTCCAGTAACAACAGTGTATTGATGATCACCATTTTTATCACCCCATGATGCGGTAATTTCTACAGGCACGTAACGCACTATCTCGTTACTTTTAATAATTGGATTATAAAACGATAATTGTGCACGACTATTTTTTTCTTTCCAAGTAATGGTAATTGGATCATGAATTGCGATGCCATGCAATGCAAGTTGGTTTTGTTGTATGCGTTGTGCATAATCAAGTGCACAATTAATCGCGGTTAATCGTTTTTGTATACGATGAGAACACATATGCAATGTCACACACGTGCGTGCGAAAAACAAAATACTTATTGTTGCAATCAGTAAAATAATGAGCGCCTGAATTAAGAGCCCACCCGAATAATTATGTTTATTTTGTGACAAAAAAACCAGGGCAAACGCATCTAATTTTCCTTTAATCCAATAAGATGTGCAATATAACTCTCATCTAATGCGGCTTGAAAGCGTTTTCTTCGCAAACTTTTTTTATTTAGCTTGTCGCGCCTTAACATGCTA
>DAOUPL010000061.1 GCA_030626185.1 bacterium
CAAACGATTAGAACGATTGCCTTTTGTTGTTGACGCACACTCTCGCGCAACAACAAGCGTAATTGATCAAATGATGGAATACATCAATAATGGCGTAAGTATTGTTATTGAATTTGGCAATTACACTTCATCATTTGTCTATTTGTTGGTTGCAAACATTATCACACGTCGCATCCACAACGAATACGTTCAGCGCACAGAACAATTTTTAGGTTCACAACGCACTGAAGATCAACCACGACAATTAATGATCACTATCGAAGAAGCTCATAAGTTTCTCAACCCATCAGCCGCACGACAAACCATCTTTGGCATTATTGCACGCGAAATGAGAAAGTATTATGTTTCGTTACTTATTGTTGATCAACGACCATCAGGCATCGATCAAGAAATACTTTCACAAATTGGTACAAAAATTATTGCACAACTTAATGATGATAAAGATATTCAAGCAGTGTTGACTGGCGTGAGTGGAGCACAAACATTACGCACTATTTTGGCAACACTTGATAGCAAAAAACAAGCACTTTTACTTGGTCACGCATTAACAATGCCTGTTGTGATTCAGACGCGTGAATATGATGAAAAATTTTATCACGCAATGCAGGACGCTATCAGCACAAAGCACATTGATGAGCTTGTCAACGAAATTTTTTAAAAATATTTGACGAATAAAAAAACTTATAGTATTTTTATAATATAAAAATGAAACCCTTAAGAAGCATAAATAAAAAAAGACTGTATTGTAATAAGCATTATGAAGTAATTAACCACCAACAAAGGGAGACTTGTATGAAAATTAATCCTTTCTATCTTGTTTTGTCAATAACCATGCCAATGGTGATACAAACGGATGAGCTTATCAACGAAATTTTTTAAAAATATTTAACGCATAAAAAAACTTATAGTATTTTCATAATATAAAAATGAAACCCTTAAGAAACACAGATTAAAAAAAGACTGTATTGTAATAAGCATTATGAAGTAACTAACCACCAATAAAGGGAGACTAGCATGAAAAATTTATTTTGGATTGTTTTGTCGATAATGATTCCACCGACGTCAAAAAATGATTTTACGATAACGAAAATATTTATAAATTATCATACATGCATTATGAAAAAACAACACAAAAATGTTAATACAAAACTATGCGATCAAAAAGACTCTATTCTTATAAAACCTGGCGTTAATGTTTACAAATTGCTTACAGAAAACCCCCTTAAGCCTTTTGAACTTTCTTTGTAATAAAATTTCCTATAAAAAAAAAGTGGTTAATGGTACGCTAATAAAAAAGAAGAGAAGAAGCGTCTAACCACTTTAAAAAGGGACTTCTATGAAAAACACTATTATTTTCACCCTAACTATGCTTACTGCACCTTATGCAAAATTTAATCCACCGGTTGAACCTTGTTTTGCAGAAACTACACAAGTGTTTAGCATGTGTACAACTTCATGCAATCCGAATCAACCAATTGTGATCAAATCTGGGCAAATGAACAAAATTACTGACGCAGATAACTGGTGTAAACCATTTATATTAAATATCGTGTAATTTTTTTTAAAAAATGCTATAATTAACACGTTTCTTATATTATTCTTAAGATAAAACATTGTTAAAAACTTCAACACAAGGTTAAGAAATGTGTACAAAAAAAATTGTTATTGCGCTGAGCTTGTTAATCTTTGCGCAACAATCGTTAACATCAAGCCAAGAAAAACATTGCGGTATTGATCGTCATAATTTAAAGATACTCTCAATGAGTATTGGTGGCACGTCCATAATCACTGGTGGTGGGATTCTTATTCCGTACGCTTTTATTGCCCCTTATCTATCTGTTGATCCAACACTTTACTACCTTGGAGGCACTTTAGGAGTAAGCGTTGGTACTTTTTATTGTTACCTGCCATACTTACTAAACCGAATAAACAAAAAGAAAATAAATGATCTCGAAATGGGTCATATTACACCAGATAACAGCAGTGAATCAATAAGCGAACAACTATCACCTATACAAAAAAAGAAACGTATAAACAGTGTACAAAATATAGAAAATGTTATTCGCTTAAACTCAAACTTTCAAAAAGTCGAGCTTAATGACGATCTAGATAACACAAACTTGATTACTGATCCAGATTTATACCCAACAGGCACTGATTACGGAAGACGTTTGCGATCATCAGGCCAAAATATCGTAGATTCAATAGAAAGTTTGATAGTAAGAGGTTCTCACTCCCTTAGAAACTTACTAAACCCTGTTCCTGTTGAAATAATCGATAACCAAAAATCTTATTCAACAAGTTCTTCAGAAATTAATATTTAACACGTAAAGATTATGATTATTAAAAAATTGTTTCTACTTATTTTTCTAGTCTCATCAACAAATATTTTTTGTACGGTAATTCTAATAACGAAATAAGCGAAGAAACTCTACCAGACAAATCAAATATTGGAGGCTCTGAAACAGAGGAATCTGATGGTTCATAAATAATTTTTTAATTGTCATCATCAATTAGTCTTTAAAACACAAATACAATGGATTTTCATGATTACTAAAAAATTGTTTTTACTTATTATTTTAACTACATCAATAAATATTTTCTGTAGTGAAAATAGTGAAGATATTGAAGATCCTAACAACTTTCAATCTTCTCATACAAATGATACTAACGACCTTCAATATACAAATAAAGTCTTTTCAACACTTAGTATTTCTTCTCTCGCCGGATGCGTTGGATCTACTTTATTATTAGGTGACTATGAAGCTAAATATTTTTTCACTATATCATTTTTGATACTTACATTTCTACCTATAGGTTATTTAATTAAATTGAACTACTGTAGTAACAGAAAAACAGACTTCGACAGCGAAGAAATGTCCAATTCTAAAGACTCTAATAATGAAGAAACTGATAACTCATAAGTAATTTTTTATTTGTCATCATCAATTAGTTTTTAAAACACAAATACAATGGATTTTCATGATTATTAAAAAATTATTTTTACTTATTATTTTAACTACATCAATAAATATTTTCTGTAGTGAAAATAGTGAAGATCTTGAAGATCCTAACAATCTTCAATGTTTTTGTCCAAATGAAAAGAAATCAATTATGCTATTAGCAACTAGTGTTACTTCTTTCACAGGATGCATTGTATCTGCTTTATTATTAAATAAACTTGAAATTAAAATTTTTTTCACTCTATCATTTTATATAACTGCAAGTGTATCTACAGGTTGTTTATTAAAAAATTACTGCTGCGGCGACAAAGAAACAAACTACCACTTAGAAGAAATATACAATCATGGAGGCTCTAACAGTGAAGAAACTGATAACTCATAAGTAATTTTTTATTTGTCATCAATTGGCTCCAATGTTATGATTAATTGTATGGTTAGTATGATTAATTGTATGGTTAGTTTGGCATTTTTTACTTAAAGCACGCGCGACATGAACATCAAAAACATCTCTTTGTTACTATTTATTTTATTTTTCTTTGGTGGAATTATTTATTTTAGAAAATCCACACAAATATCAAACGATCGCAAAAAAACACTTCGTGTTGGAATTAATGCAGAAATAGAACCATTTGTTTTTCTGGAAAATAATAAGTTTATTGGATTTGATGTCGATCTTATTAATGCCATTGCACATGAACTTGATGTTACAATAGAGTTTCGCAATATGCCCTTTGATACACTTATTCCTGGTCTACAACTCGGGACTATTAGTCTTGCTATTTCTGCCATCACCCCAACCAGCGAATACCAAAAACAATTATTGTTCACCACTTCATATTTTGATGATAAAAATCCGTTTATAATCATTACACACAAACATCGTAAAGATATTACAAACTTTAATGATCTTGCTGACAAAGAGGTTGCTGTTTGTGAAGATTTTGCAACAGATTTTTATTTATCATCAAAACCAAATATCACCATAAAACGATTCGCTTCTATATCTGAAAGTTTTGCTGCACTCAAGAATAATCAAGTTGATGCGTTTGTAACAATCAAAAAGACGATAAAA
>DAOUPL010000046.1 GCA_030626185.1 bacterium
AATTCTTGTGGTGTCTCGCATTCTAAAGTAATAGCAAACGCTAAAAAACTTAATAATCCATAATATTTAAACAACTTCATAATCCCTAATCCCCTTTTTATGGAATTATACTTCTTCTTCGATTTCTGCTTCTTGTGCTTCTTTAACATATTTTGTTGACAACATACTAATCGCGCGCACTGGATCTAGCGGAATAATCATGCTATCTCCATCATAAAAACCAACGGTAACATATGGTAATTTTCCTTTTTCAAAATCAACTCCATTAATGATTCCTGAAATTGATTTAATTCCTTTCTCACCGACAATCAATGAACTTGCAGATTTATAAATCCGCGCTAAACGTTCTGACTTAGCAATTTTATCAGCAACTTTACCTATTGATTCTGGGAAAAATTTAACCAGTGACTCACCATGTTTTAACAAAAAGTTTTTATAAGCTTTTTCATAAACAATAATTTGCCCTTTAACAACTTTACGCTTCGCACAGAGTGTATATACTTTATCAACTTTACAACGTGAACGTAGACGATCAGACTCTGCACGCAACTCTATTAACTTTTTATTAATGCGACCATACTCTTTTTGTATTTTTCCACCAAATTTACTTACCGCTTTATCCATTGTTTTTTTAAGCCTTGCCAATTTTCCTCGTATTTTATCATACATACTGATAAGTTTTAATTTAACTTCACTTTGAATTTTTTCAAATCGAGTACTACCCGTTACTTTTAATGTAAAATCAGATGCTTTTTTAAGGTTGAACGTCAAATCACAATCAAAATAAAACAGTTTAAAGATATCTGCTTCAAACTTGGCATGACCAGCATCTTTTTTGATAACAATATCTGTTTTTTCTTTTAGTCGTAACGGTGGTATTTCCACATCACCTACAAGCTCAAAAAAGCTATCATCACCTTTTGGTGGAAACGCAATTTTAATCCGTGCACCATCATCACCCGTGCCTTTTTTTCCATCTGGACCAAAACCAGTAATTTTTAAAATTTTTAAATCAATTTCTTTTACAAACCCTTGTCCAACAACATAATCATCTTCTGCATCAATAACAATATTTATACCACCTTTAAATGTACCGAGCGTTATAGCAGAACCAATCTCTACCCCTTGTTCATACTTTTTGTTAGCAATAAATGTGTCTTGTGGAACAATTTTAAATACTGCGTTAGTCAACATGATTTTTGGCAATGATTCATAAGGAACCTTTAAATCAGTAAGATCACCGATTAAATGAGCAAAATTTTCTAATGAAATAACATCAACGCGACCATCAAACATTAAATCAGGAATATTTGTTGATTTTAATGCAATTGCTGTTGCAATATTTATCGTCGTGCGATACTCCTGCTTGCCAACACCCATAATGCCACGCACGCCCAACCCCGTAAATGGAATACCAACTGCTGCTAACACCGGTAAAAGCCCGTAGTCAAAATTTACTTCAAAACCAATATCTTCTAACGCTAACCATTCGACAAATGCGGGATCAAGTTTACCTTTCATTTGTGCTTTAAAGTCAGCACGCTCTGCACCAATAGACACATCTGCTCGTAATGCAATATCATCTTCTTGTGATTTTAATCGGATAATCATTCCTGCACCAAGCTCAAACGATAAGTCTGATTCTAATTTTGCAATAAAATCATCGGTCATAATTGCACGCAAGCCAATAGGAACTTTTTTTATCACGCCAGCTTTTTGCAGCGCTTCAAAGTCAACCCCTATGCGCAACGGAATAACAACAGAAAAGTGTGATTGTATTACTTTTTTTGAAATCACCCCATGAATGAATAATCGATCATACCCTTCAAACACAATGCCAGACTTTAAACCCCCACTTTTACCAACTCGTGCACACACTTCAATAAATTTATCTAATTTTTTAGAAATTGCAGGCAAATCGGCACGCGCAACAACGTTTACCCCTTTTTCTATCGGCAACAAATATTCTGGCTCAACATATTCAAAATCAGATGCAACAATTTGCATTTCTGGCATTGGCATATTGCCAATCTTTTTATCTGCAAATTTTGGAATTAAATCTTTTAGTTTCCAACCACGCGGTGTGCTAACTAAAATACTTGCAACATCTTTGCCACTTTTTTTTGTTGCAATGATTACTTTCATTTCAAGCGCTGGTTTTATAGAACCAAGATCAAGCTGAACAGTACCTGCAAAACCAAAGCTTTTTTCAATTTTATCGGTAGTCAACCCGCGCATTGCACGCAAATCACGAATAGAAACTCTTTTAAGTTGATCAAAAAATGGTGATGCTGGCAATAGATCAAAAATTTTACCAATTGCAGAAATACTCGATAAATCAACCTCGTCAATGCTATTAGATTCTATTTGCTCACGCAGTTTATCTTCATCAAATCCACCAGTATACGTTGACAAAGAAAAAAGTAATAAGACGGTAATAAAAACTGATAACATCCCAACTCCCCTAAGTTTTTGTCTAGTTGGAATAAGTATAGAAAAAAGAAGTTTGAACAATCAATAGAATGATTAATTGCTACTTAGTACCGATTTATAGCGAAGTTCCATCAATTTTTTTATCTTAGTCACGCTTTATTCACTGGTAAATGATACTTCTGTTATTTTTCCTGTCTCACCATATTGCCTAATTATTTTTGAACCTCTAATAAATTGCTCAAACCAATTATCACGAGTAATTTTTGTAATTTTCGTTATTATTGATTGTTGCATCGCATCATCCATCAAATATTGATTTTGACGCGCTCGATAAAATTTGTACGCTAATAAACTACCTACTACAGCTGCTACTCCTATGCCAACTCTTATACCAATTTTTTTATAGGGAATATCTTTATAAAAAGCTACTGGTCGCTCAATATTTAATGTTTCTTGAATTCTTATTCTATAATTATCACTCAAGTTATTGTATGTTCTTACATCTTTAGACCATAAATATTTTTTAAGAACCATTTTATACATAACTTGAATTTGAGAAATAGTTAAGAAATTAAAACCTTCTCCCTCTTCTTCACCTTCTTCAAAGCGACCACCATTAACAAATATATCTAATAATTTATCAATGTTTTTAAATTTATCTGGTTGATTAAAATACATAAATTTAATATCAGCAACAGGACATTCTCGCCAAAGATCTACTTTGTTTTTCCAAGCTCTTGCATCTACATGCCACGTTTTTAACTTAGCATTATCTGCAGTTAACAAATAATTACCATCTGGTGAAAAAGCTAAAGTATTAATTGTTTCTCCTGCATAAATTTCGCCACCAATCTTTTTGGCAGAACTACCAGAAATATCGTACACAAAAAATTTCTTTCCTATGGTAAAAACAACATACTGTTCATCTTCACTTATCGCATAACGATCAACTCTTGTTAATTCTTGCTCATCAATAAAAAATTCTTTTGCTGGACTAAATGAGTTTTTAATAATTTTTATCTTATGTTCATCATCCATTGAATATTGTATTTCTAAAAACGGAGATTTAAATAAAACCTTATCATCAAGAGTTTCTGTTACTTGAACATTATTGTCTCCAATCTTATATTTTTGCTTACCATAAACAAATGTTTCATTGTTTGTAAAAAATAATGTTTTTTTTTGATTTTCAGGTGTTTTTTCAATTTCAATAGTACTTGGAATAATTAAATTATTTTCAAAATCCTTAACAAAAAATCTTATAGTATCACTCATAATAAACGCACAAACTAAATATCTTCTGTTGGGAGAAACAGCACATTGTAAAATAGAACGTAAATTTTCATTACCAAGTTGTTGAGAGTTTACAAAGCATTCCCGATAAGGATTAATATCTCGCTGCCATTGAGCACGAACATTGTTGCTACCTGAACGAATTATTGTATAACGCAAGGGACCACTTTCATTTTCTTCAATTGCCCATCGGGTTTTAGACCAAGCCCATTTCCAACCTTTATAAAGATTACTTCCCCCTTTATAAAAAGGTATATCAGCGCCTTGAATAGTAACGTTTTGTAATACTAATGGACGCATGTATTGAACAATTCTATTTTTTATTTCTTTTTCTATATCATCTATACCGGGAGGAAGATTTAAATCTTTAAAATTCATCACGAATTCGCGAACATATCTATCAATTATTTTTTGCGTATCACCTGCAACAGGATCCAAGTTTTCTCCGAATTTATCTTCTAACTGATTTTTATTCATTTGCTCAATAGATATATCACTACCAACAACAACTATTGATGTAAACAACATAAATCCGATAAATAATAACTCACATTTCTTCATAACTCTCTCCTTTTATTACAAATATAAACTATTTTATTGGCTAGTTGCAACAAAATAAAGAAAAATTGCAAAATAGATGAGCCCACAAACGTGAGCTCATCTATTATTAAAAACTTATAATGCAATAAATAGGCTATTTATGCCTGATGAAATTCATCTTTTTCTGGTTCTGGCGCCTGATAAGATGATTGTTCTGATGCTGCACCAGTAATTTTGCGATAAATATACGCAAGCGCAAGACTAAAACTTGGCACAAGAGCAAAAACAGCAATAATCATAATAACTGAAAAGATATTTTCTAGCATTGGCGCTGCAGTAAAACGAGAAAGAACTGCAAATACCGTTGAGAACGACATTGGCACCACCACACCAAGAAACATAAAGCCGACTAAGCGCCAAAAGTTGCCTTTTGTGGCATAAAAACTCTTTTTAACCGCTTGGTACGCATCAAGGCGTTGATCAACAATAAAGTATCCGTATAAGACCGAACGCACCATAAACAGTAAACCAGGAATGATTAACGCTATTAACCCTAACATCGTACCGATTACAATCAAAATTGATGCAAAGAACATTGTCCACATATGCGCAAAGCCAGAAAACAAGTCGCCAACGCGTGCTGGTTTACCGTCAATAACATTTAAATTTATACGCAACAACCCAGCGTATAACCCACTGGTAATAAGTGTGAGGATTAATCTCACAACTACTAACAATACAAATACACCGATAAGCGACATTTTTGGCATCGCTATACCCATCATCATTGTTTGCGCTGTTGGTTGCGCTACACCAGCAGTTGGAGCAACTGCATCAGAAACTTCAAACCATTGAATATCAAATTTATCCAATAAAAATAATGGTAATGAGATTACCAGCTGAATAATCGCGTACAGACCGTACACCGCAATAAAAAGACCTATATTGTCAAAAAACTTTTTTACGCCAACGCGTAACGCTTGAGTTGGCTTAAATGTCGCCATATCGTCCCCACAATTATTTGATGATCACAATAATTGTATTTACGATAAGAAATAAAATGATAAGATTGCAAGAAAACAGACAAAAAAACAAGCCCGTATAACCGAGCTTGTTTTACTTAATCAAAAATTATAAAATTATTTTGCTACGCTTTTAGCATTAACAGAATCAATAACAACGCTATCTTGTTTACTCACTTGGCGATACATGAGCATAGAAGCAACGCAAATAATTGGTATTAAGAAGAAAACTTTCATACTTACAAAATACAATAAACAAAAAGCTGCTACTTCCCAAAAATAACCACGTGTTAACGCATAACTACGACGTAATGATTCAACAATACCACAATCTTGATCAATTAAAATCAAAAATGCCCATGAAAGACGCACAAACGCAATCACACCAGGAATAACAAACGCAACCATACCCAATGTCGTTATCAAAGCATAAGCTAAAAACAAAACAAAAAATGGCAACGCTTTTGATGTTTGTGAAAAGATTACACTCAATGAAAGTTCTTTTCCATCAATCAAATTAAAATACAACTTAAAAAAGCCAGCACAAATCACAGAACAAAATAAAACGTACAATAAACCTAAAATTGCTACTATTGCTATTGATAGTGGTTGAAATGCAAAAAGTTGCTCTTTTGTAATTACACCAAAATAACCAACAACTCCTGCAGTTAAACCAAAAACGAAACCTATTGGTAATGCAATAGCCAAACTTATTTTTAGCCAAAAACCTAAGTTATCCGTAACTAAAGTAAATGCTTGAGAGAACAATGACGAATATTTTATGTTTTTCATAAAAACTCCTAAAAGGTTAAAAATACGATGCTACTTCACTGCTTGCTCAACTTTTTTAACACTTTTACTAAGATTTTTAAGAATAATCCGCAGGACAAAGATACTTATGTTTTACCAATTTATGCACAAATAGGCAAATTTTTGTTGCTTTTACGTTGACTGATTGCTATGTTATGACAGGGCAAACGCATCTAATTTAAGTAAAAAAATATAGAAAAATCTGTTATCCTTTTGAAAAATAAAGGATATGCCGATGAAAAGCTGTAGTATGGTAAATATTTTTTCACAAGTACAAGATTTTAG
>DAOUPL010000039.1 GCA_030626185.1 bacterium
TCTGGACTATATTTACATGCACTCTTCAACGCTGTTGAACCACAAAAATCTTTAGCATTTACATCAGCATAAGTGCCACCCTCAAATAAACGATAAAGAAACTCTTGTGTAAAATAACGCTTCTTTCTATTTGCTTTGAATCTTAAATTAATTCTTCTATTTAGTTTGAATAAATCTAAATAAGAAACCTTTTCTTCTTGTAAATAATTAACAAGTGCATTAAAAAAGTCTGGGTGTTGAAAGAAACTAGAAACCATCGAAAGGTTCTGATATGTTACAATGTTTGCAATATTTTCTCCAGGCTCAAAAGATAGTGTTAGTGAATAAACCCAAATTTCTCTTGGTAAATTAAGAAGATTTATAGATTGTTCAGCTAGAGAGTTATCTTGACCACAATGGCTAGCAATAGTAAAAAATAATAAAAATACTGTTAATAATTTATGTTTATTCATAATTCTTATCTTGTTAAATGATTTTTCTTTTCTAAATAATGCTTATTTACTCACAATTGCAAAACAACGATCACACAAGTTATGCTCATGCACCACTTCGTTCCATTGCCAACAACGTGGACATTTCTCTCCACGTGCTTGTACAACCTCAACGCTCAAGCCAGCAATTGGCGTTTTTTGTGAAACATCTTTTTCAACAACTTCAATTTGTGACACAATAAAGAATTCTTTTAAAAACATCAGCAAATTTTCGTTGGTGCTTGAAAGCATTGTACGAAATTGTGTAAACCGTTGTTGTGCATCGCTGCCTAAGGCGTAACTAAGCGTTACACGTGCTTCAAGCGAATGTTTAATAACTTTCTTTGCACGTTGCTTTTCTATTGCCTTTAAAACAACGTCACGCAATTCATCAAGATGATGCCACAATTGAACTAGTTCATTTTCTCGTGCAAGCGAACGAATCTCTTCTACCATTGCTCGCAAGTTAGTAAAACGGTTTATGATACGTTGTTCTTTTGGCGTAATATGCTCTTGTTCTGCACGTAAGGCAAAAATGTCTGGTAAATCTACAAATGTTTGCAAGTGAATCGAATCATCTTTATCTTTTTGATATAAATCAGAAACTTGTTCTGCAGTGAACGACATAATTGGTGAGGTTAAACGCGTTAGCACATCAAGAATGTACCAACACGCTGTTTGTGCTGAGCGACGCGATCGACCGTTAGCTTGTTCAACGTACAAACGATCTTTACTCATATCAAGATAAAATGAGCTCAACTCTGTTGTGCAATAATCAGCTAATGCGTGCAATACACCAGTAATATCAAATGTTTCATATTTATGTAAAATATCACTATTGACCAACGATAAACGATGTAACGCATATTGATCAAGTGCTTTAAGTTGATTTAGTGGTAATGCATCAATATCGATAGAGAAATCGTACAAATTTGAAAGTAAAAAACGTAATGTGTTACGAACTTTTCTAAATACTTGTTGGACGTTTTTAATAAGGACTGGTGAAAGTACCATATCTTTTTGGTACTCCAAACTTGCAACCCACATACGCAACCCATCAGTACCAAGTTGATCAATAAGTTCTTGCGGGGAAACAACGTTACCTAATGACTTAGACATTTTGTGTCCTTTTGCATCAACCACAAAACCATGAGTTAAAATTTGTTTCATTGGCGCAATGCCATTAAGCGCCATCGATGTTAATAACGAACTTTGGAACCATCCACGATGTTGATCGCTCCCTTCAAGATACAAGTCAGCTGGCACGTGCAAATCATCACGTTTTTGTAATACTGCATAATGGCTTATACCTGCATCGAACCACACATCAAGAATGTCCATCTCTTTGCGTAAGTCAGCGATAGGTACGTTTGCAAAAACATCATCGCCTGCAACAAGTTCATCAACTGGAACATTTTGCCACCACTCAACACCTTGTTGTTGAATACCCGCAATAACTTTTTCAATAAGTGTTGTGCTTAAATAAAACTCATCTGTTTTTATGTTGATCAACGCAGGAATTGGGATCCCCCATGTACGCTGACGTGATAAACACCACTCTAAACGTCCTTGCACTGTTGCTGTAAATCTATTTTGCCCACTTTGTGGATACATTGTAATCTTATCGATTGCATCAAGAGCACGTTGTTGTAAATCATTATGATTAAGTTGTAAAAACCATTGACGTGTTGCACGGAAAATTAATCCATTACGGCAACGCCAACAATGAGGGTACGAATGCCTTATTGATGCTTTGTGCAACAACCGATCATGTTCTAATAACGTTTTAATCACCCAACCTTGTGCATCAGTAATTGATTTACCATGAAGCTCTCGCGGCATAACCGTGTCATCATAACGCCCATCAGCTTGTACCGAAGAAAAGATTGCTAACTTATTTCTTATACCAACTTCATAATCAATTGGCCCCGCGCCTGGCGCACAATGCACACACGCAGTACCATCATCGGTGCTTACTGAAGAATCTGCAATAATTGGCACTAATAAGTTATCAATAAATGGATGTTGAACTTTTGCATGCGCATCAACTAATGCTGATGAATCAATTATACCAACAATATCTTTTTCTATTTCTAACTTTGCACACAATTGATCAACTAAATCGTTACCGAAAATTAATAACTTTCCTTGATGACGCACAACCGCGTACGAAGTATTTGGTTTGACCAACACTGCACGATTGAGTGGCAACGTCCATGGCGTTGTAGTCCAGACAACTAAAAAGGCCGGCAACGTTGCATCAGGAATTATTTGTTTTACCACATTATTTTGTAACTGGAACAACACATAAATTGATGGATCTTTACGATCTTGATATTCTATTTCTGCTGATGCCAAAACTGTTTTGCATGAAAAACACCATGGTACTGTTTTGTTTTTACGCGTAATGTAGCCATCATCAACAAATTTACCAAAAACTTCTAAAATCGCCGCTTGGTATTGATAATTCATCGTTAAATACGGATTCTGCCAATCAGCGATAACGCCAAGGCGTTTCATCTCTTTTGCTTGTATGTCAACCCATTTTTGTGCCCATGCACGACATTTTTGTTGTAATTCAATTTTTGACGCTTGTGTGTTTTCTGCACTTACTTTAAGTTCAATTGGCAGTCCGTGACAATCCCATCCTGGCGTAAATGGTACATGTTTGCCCATCATACGTTGTGATTTGGTAATAATATCTTTTAATACTTTGTTATACGCATGACCGATGTGAATTTGCCCATTGGCGTACGGCGGGCCATCATGTAAAATAAACTCTTGACTACCTTTGTTATGCGCGAATGCTTTGCCGTATAAATTTTCTTTATCCCAGCGTGTAATCATGGTTGGATCATCATCTTTGGCATTAGGACGAATAGGAAAACTTGTTTTTGGCAAGTTTAACGTATCTTTAAAGCTTATCTTTTTTTGCTCATCAGCCATGATTGGTCCCATTTGCTAACATAAAAAACGGTATCCCTTACAGAATACCGCAATTTTAGATTTTTTTCTTGATCATTTTAAGTCTATTTTATGATCATCTATTCTTCTACTTGTTCTTCATACCATTTGATTATTTGTCTCATAAACATTTCATTAAATAGATAAGCTCCATCTCCACTTGCTTTTATCCCTTCAACCCATCCTATGTCAGGGACCATTGATCCATCAGTTTCAACAATACAACTTAAACCATTTAATTCTACTGTATAACGATTGACTTCTCCGTCAACTTCTTTTTTTATGATTCCTGTAAAAGTGCAAGGCTCTTGTCCACTTACAGCATAACCAGAAATAACAACCAACAATAAAAAAATCGAAAGATTTTTTATACGATGCATAATTAATCCTTATGTTGTAAAAAATGTAATATCTTTCAAAAAGATATATTGTTTTTTATAAAAACACCAGCGCAATTTGTTTTTTTTGATGAAATTTAAACTGTATTCTTTTATACTAGAATCATGAAAATTTGCAAGAAACAAAAAATCGGCATTTGGGGATTAGGAAAAACAGGACGATCTTTAGTATCATTTTTTCTTACAAAAAACCCTGCACAACAAGTAATTGTTTGCGATACTAACGATGAAGCACTCGCTGCAATAAAAAAACAGTTTTCTCAAATAAAAACAATACATCAAAATAACGTCGAAGAATTTTTTTTGTTATGCGACGTTGTTATTCCAAGCCCAGGAATTGATCTTGAACAGCACAAAGATAAAGCAAACTTTGTTGCTGAGCTCGATCTGTTTCAACAATACGTCACAACACCAATTATTGCCTTAACTGGCAGCGTTGGTAAAACAACGATTACTACGATGTTGCATCACATTTTTGATCATCAACAAATACCACACATTATTGCAGGAAATATTGGTACTCCGCTTTTTGATTGTGTTGATCGTGCACAACAGGTGGATTTTGTACTAATCGAATGTTCTAGTTTCCAGTTAGAACAATGCAAAACGTTTACTCCACACTTGGCAATCATTACAAATTTAGTAGAAAATCATCTTGATCGTCATAAATCAATGGAAAATTATTTAAATGCAAAGTTAAAAATAGCACAACATGATCAAACAACGTTGCTTATGCCATATGCGTTACGCACAACGATAGAGAAGCGTGAAAACAATGTTTATTTTTCCTTGCAAGAAAGTGAGGTTCAAAATAATAATTGTGATGGTTATTTTGTAAAAAATGGGGATGTTTTGTGTCGGAAATTAGTTAACGAAAAGAAAAATTATCAGACGTTGATAGCGTTGCAAGACATTTCATTAAATACGTTTGATATAAACAAACTTATTCTTGCTGCTATTTTGCACAAATTACAACTGCCGTTACATTTTCCAATAATCACCAAACAACTCCCCCACCGGAATGAAGTTATTGCGACAATTGACTCTACAACGTTTATTAATGATTCAAAATCAACCACCCCTGCTGCGACACTTGCTGCTGTTGAAAAGTACCATGACAAAAAACTAATTTTAATTATCGGTGGATTAAGCAAAGGTGTTGATAGAAAAGATTTTATAAAACAACTTAGTACTTACAAAAACGTTATAAATGTTATTTGTTTTGGCGCTGAAGCTCCACAACTTACTCAGTGGTGTAACGAGTATAAATTAAAAGCACAACCGTATGTCGATCTACTTAATACTTTCAATCAATTAAAAAAGTGTAACTTACAAGAAAAAATTGTTTTGTTTTCCCCTGCTGGTAGCTCTTTTGATTTGTATAAAAACTTTGAGCAACGTGGAAAGCATTTTAAAGAGCTTGTTGCAAAGTTTGAAAAAGATTATTGAAATTGATCAAAATATTCTGCAATTTCATGTTGATCATGCACAAGTGCATAATCTTTTAATGTAACCTCGTCATCTAATGTTGCAAAACGATCTTCGCCCCGTGAAACAAGAAGTTGAACAAGTGCTAAGTCGCCCTTTTGAACAGCGCCATGCAGCGGCGTCATTTTATCACTCCCTGCAATACCTTTTGCTCCTTGATCAAACAAATACTCAATTGTTTGTCTGTCGGTAAATGCAGTCGCAAAAAATAATGGTGTATTTCTATTTACTGTAAGATGATTTACATCTGCACCACTATCGACAAGTAACTTTACAGTATCCAAATTATTTGGCTTCATGAGTGCAGCAAATAAAGCCGTAATACCTTGTTTACATGCATAAGAAACATCAGCGCCATTTTCAATTAACAAGCAAGAAATCTTGTAATTATCAGGATCATTTACTGCCTGCATCAAAGGCATTGATTCATCCTTTAGCACCTGGTTAACGTTTGCGCCTTTTGCTATTAAATATTTCGCAATTTCATAATTATTAACTGTGATCGCAACAACTAACGCTGTTCCTACTTCATCATCTTCAATCAAATCTACTGGAACACCTTCTTCTTCAATGAAATGCTTAACTAAGTTTATTTGATTTTCATGTGCTGCCCAAAAAAGAGTATGTAATTTTTTGCCAAACAAGCGACGATACATGTGTGTAAAAATACGATACATATATATAATTAGTTCACAAACAATGCGTAAAGAAACAAGTACAATAAGTACAAGCAAATGCCAACTAAATGCAATCACCCAAACAATTAAATTAATCAGGATTCTCATCACTCACTCTACCCATACAATTATAACATGTAAGAAATTAGTTTAACTTTACGATAACGTGACGATATTTACAATCTTTTTACAAAAACGTAAAATGCTTTACGTTAATTGTTCCAAATATCGCACAACATCATCACGATCAAGTGCTCGTGCAAAATCAATTGGACGAAAATCATCATCTGTCAATAATGTACAATCAGCGCCATGATCTACTAAAAATTTAACTATCTCAAGATCGCCTTTTGCTGATGCACGATGAGCAGGTGTAGGATTATATTTACCACCTTGCTGATTAATATCAGCACCATTATCCAATAAATATTGAATAATATCTTTATGTCCACCTAAAACAGCTTGATCCAATGCTCTTCCTACATCACTATTAACATAGTCGATAGGAACGCCAATTTCTTCCACATAATATTTTACCCGATCAATATTTCCAACATTGGCAACAAAAAGCAATCTGTCACCGATCAGTCTTCTGCTATATTCTTGGTAACAAAAATAACCAACGATAAAAAAAGTTATTAATAAAATAAAAAAAACTTTTTTATTCATAGATTTATCCGTAACTTTATAATCGTTCTAAAAATTGAACAACTTCACCATGCTGATTTGTTCGTGCAAGATCAACTGGTTTGATATTGTTTTTCATAACAACATTATGATAATCACCACGGTCAACAAGTAATTTCACTATTGCCAAATTACCTCGTTCTGCAGCTACATGTAAAGGCATTGTTTGATTGGCCCCAGTAACACTTTTTGCGCCATGCTCAATCAAATATGCCACTGCTTTACGATCTGCTAATATAGCAGCATTTAATAACGGCGTTCCGCCATTGTTTGCAACGCGATTAACATCAGCACCAGCTTCAACTAATAGTTTTATAGTTTTTAGATTTTTCTTGATTGTTACTGCGTTAAACAATGCAGTAACACCATCATTGTCAGCATGCTGAACTTCAGCACCGTGCTCAAGCAGCAACTTAATTAAATGATCACGATTTCCTCGTAAAGAAGCATTAAAAAGTGGTGTATTACCATTAATTAATTTTGCATTTACATCTGCACCACTAGTAATAAGATAATGAACAACTTCGATATAACCACCCAAGGCAGCTTGGTGTAATGCAGTGCCAAATGGCTCTTGTAAATAGTTAACATCGATGCCTTCATTTTCAATAAAATGTTTTACTTGATCAAGGTTTCCCAAGTTTGATGCAATAAGCATTGGGTGTGCTAATACTTTTTTATATTTCATAAAATACAAGATAGATAGTGTGCTGACAGCAATTACAAGAACAAATAAAACAAAAGTAGTTTTCATAAAATTTCCCATTTAAAATACCAATCGATACTTTAAGTATTACAAAAATACAAAAGATATCAACGCGTTGTGCATGAAAGATTAGCAACAATTCCCATTAACATAAAATTGCAAATTAACGCAGAATTACCATAACTCACAAACGGCAACCCAGTGCCTTTTGTTGGAATAAGCACAAGTGTAACAGCAAGATTAATCAATGCTTGAATCGTAATGATCATAATTGAGCCAAAAACTGCTTGTTGTGCGAAAAATGTTGGCAACGATAACGCAAGACGAATACCAAAAAAGGTAAATAACGCAAAAAGTAGCACCACAACGCTGCTGCCTAAAAAGCCAACTTCTTCACCAATGATTGCAAAAATAAAGTCAGTGTGTTGCATCGGCAAATAAAAAAACTTTTGTTTCGAATGAGAAATACCTAGCCCAAACCAATGGCCAGAGCCAGCAGCAACTAGTGATTGTATAATTTGAAACCCTGCACCCTGTGGGTATTTCCACGGGTCAAGAAAGATAAGCAATCGCCGTAAGCGATACGGGCTTATAATAATTAACACCGACGCACAGAGCATAACAAACGCGACAAAACTTATTGGATACTTAATTGTTTGTGCGTATAAAAAAAACATTACACACAACGTTAAAACTAATGTTACTAGCAAGCCAAAATCTGGTTGTTTTAATAATAAAAACATCAGTGTTAGCATTGTTGTTACCAATGAAGCA
>DAOUPL010000056.1 GCA_030626185.1 bacterium
TAAATAAAAAAAGTTTGCGAAGAAAACGCTTTCAAGCCGCATTAGATGAGAGTTATATTGCACATCTTATTGGATTAAAGGAAAATTAGATGCGTTTGCCCTGGGCAACAAGTTTAAAATTTAGACAATTGTATTAATTTTTGGTATTGTTTGCGTGAGTTTATTTTTGTTTGTTCAGCTATGAGAGTACAGTATGATAAATCAAGACAAAACATTAAAAACATTACAAAATTACAGTGATGCATTAAATGTTAAAAATATTCCAATTGGTTATCCTGGTAATCAGTCTTTTAATTTAGATAAATTTTTTTCATGGTGGGGTAAAGATCTTAGCTCTTATATATTAAATAATGCTGGCAATCCTGAAGATATTGGAAACTATGCTTTTCATACAAAGGCCTTTGAACAAGATGCTTTACGCTCGATGTTAGATTATTGTTTTTTAGATCAAAAAAGCTATTGGAGCTTTATTGCTAGTAGTGGGACAAAAGCAAATATTCAAGGTTTTTTTATTGCGCGAAATTATTTATCGTCGTTTGGAAAACCTATTTTTTATTTGAGTAAAGAAGCCCATTATTCATTGTTTACAGCTGCGAATCTTTTAGATGTTGATTATCGTGTTATACCGTGTTTGCCAAATGGTGAAATCGATTATAATATTTTTGAAAAAGAATTAGAGGTTGATCGACCAACTTGTATAAATGTTACATTGGGAACAACGTTTAAGGGTGCAATAGACAATGTTGAAAAATTAAAAGATATTTGTAAGCGTAAAAAGATAAAAAAAATATATTTTCATGCTGATGCAGCATTTTTTGGTGGTTATTTACATTTTTTTTATCCTAATTTATACAACAATTTTGACAGTATAAGCATATCTGGTCATAAATTTTTTGGTTCGCCAATTCCATTTGCTGTATTTTTTTGTAAGAAAAATATAAAAGATGAAGTGGCAAAACTTTCTATCGATTATACCAATAGTGACAATATGATTATTGATTGTTCTCGTAGTGCATTATCTCCATTGATTTTATGGTGGCATTTATCTGTTAAGTCAAAGGATATTTGGCTTAATGAAGCAAAACAAATGTTAGATAACGCATCGTTTTTAGTTAATGAGCTTAATAGACGAGGCATTGCTGCGTTTTGTAATGAATTTTCTAGTATTGTTTATTTTAGAACACCATCACAAAAGCTTTGTTTAAAATGGAGCCTTGCAGTTAATAAATATTCTTTAGAAGGTTCTTTGGCCCATGTTATTTGCATGCAACATGTGAGTAAAAAAGTATTGCAAGACTTTTTAAATGATTTGGACAATGAGTAGGGTTTAAGTTATGCTTATTTGGACATTTTAATAATCTACTACAAGGAAATAGGCATGTCGGGATATAAGGGTCATCTTACTGGTGGTGTAGTTGCATACGCAGTATTGTTATTGTTGTTAAAAAACACGCAACCAACAATTATTTCTTTATTGACATGGTTTTTGTGTGCGCTTGCTGGCGCGCTGTTTCCTGATATCGATATCAAAAGTAAAGGGCAGAAATATTTTTATTGGATTTTATTATGTCTAATTTTATTATGTATTTTTGTTAATCGTCTTGATCTTGTAGCAATTATTTCTGTAATGTCAATTGTACCATTATTGGTAAAACATCGTGGCGTTACACATCGTTTGTGGTTTATTATTTTTTTACCGCTTGCTGTTTGGCTGGCAGTTAGTTCATCATACCCTGATGTTGCACACGTGCTTATTTTAAATGTAATATTTTTTATTGCTGGTGCGATGTCTCATTTGTGGTTAGATTTTGGTTTTTTTAGAATGATACGTACAATTATTCCCGGTCAATATTAAGAGAAGTATTTTTTATTCAACAAAGGAAAAGCATCATGAAAAAGTTTATGTTTTGTCTATTTTTGCTCAGTCTTGTAAATTGTAGTTTTGCAGGTAAGAATTTTTCAAAATTTCTTCCAAATAATAATGAATCAGAAAATTCTGAAAAAGATGTGGAATTGGGTAGTTTTGACACGTCAATTGTTTATAGCGATACAAGTGGTGAAAATCAATTATATTCAAGTGAAGATGATAGTAGTTCTGAAGAGACAGACAAGCTTTTAAAGGACTTAGAAGTAAGGCGTTGTAGCGTTAAAAATTGTGGCAGAGTTTATAAAAAGCATTCTAAGAAATTAACTAGTTTGATTCCTATTGCTTTTAGTTTCTTATTTTTATCTTTTGCTATTTATACTTTAAAGTTAGCTGTAGATGAACGTCAAGAAAGACGTGAATACGGTCACGACGCTTGTATAAGGTATTATGAGGGAGAAATAGACGGATATGATAAATTGTGTTTAGAACAGAGAGAAGCATTAGAAATTGAATATAACACGCTCTTCTTTTTTGTCTGCGCAAGCGGTTGTACCATTCTAAGCGTCTTATTTTGTATTGATTGATTTTTTAATAGCCACGACGTAGATGCCGTGGCTATTACTTGTTATTTTTTATACGTTGTGCACAAATACAAGATGCTTAAATGCAACATGAAGCCTGGCAACAATGGCAATACCGTTGTGTTAATAAGTGGCCACAATGCGGTAGTTAGCGTGCCAGTAATAATGGCAAACAACGCTTGATTGCGTTTAATGCGCCAATTTAATAACGTTGCAATAGTTAGTGGCCCAAATGCAGCGCCAAGGCCAGACCAGGCATAATTAACAAGATAATAAATAGAAAAAATATCATTCCATGAGATAACAAGTGCTATGCAGCTTATAGTTATTGATGCATAACGTGAATAATTGATAATTTGATCACTGGTTAATTTTTTTGTGTATATTTTTTGATACAAATCAGTGCATACATTGGTGCCAGCAATAAGAATTTGACTATCCATGCTGGATAACGTTGCAGCAAAAATAGCGCACAACATGAGGCCGGCAATAAATGGGGTAAACATCATGTTTACTAAATTAATAAAGAGAAACTCTGGTTGTGCAACAGTTGCGTTAGTAAAAACACCAATGCTGACAATACCGATACAAAATGATGCGGCAAGTGCAATAGCCTGCCATGTGAAGGCGATATATTTTGCATAACGAATATTATTTTTGTTTTTAATACTCATAAAATGAGTTAGAATGTGTGGCTGACCAAGATAACCAAGCCCCCAGCCAAAGAGTAAAATTATCGCGTGTTTAAATTCTGCAAACGAATTAATTGGCTGTAACGAAATACCTTGATTAAATGCGTTTGTGGTAATTTGTTGCCAACTGGTTAAGCCAAATGCATACCATGGCACCAAGGCGATAACAGTGAGTAAAAAGATACCTTGTAAAAAATCAGACCATGCAACGGCAACAAAGCCACCGAGTAACGTGTACAGCAAGCCAGTAACAATGCCAATAATAAGACCTGCATGATAATCGATAGCAAATGCCGCTTCGAATAATCTGCCCATACCAACAAGGCCTGCGGCGATATAAAAGACAAAGAAAAAGACTGAAATAAGTGCACATGTAATACTAAAAACATTTTGTTTATCATTGCACTGCTGTGCAAAAATTTCGATTAATGATGAAGCATTAGTCTCTTCTGCTTTTATGCGAATTTTTTGTGCAACAATGTGCCACATAATAAACGTAAAGACTAAAAGTCCAACAGCAGACCAACATTCTTTTGCGCCATAAATAAAAACGGCTGCAGGAAAAGCCATAAAAAGCCACGTGCCCATATCGCTCGATTGTGTTGCGATAGCGCTAACCCAAAAATCAACAGACTTGTTGCCGATTGTAAAATCATCAGATGTTTTGTTTTTGTATAAAAACCAAATGCCAATCGCCAGTAGCGATGTAAAGTAGAGTGTAAACGCTGCTAAAAATTCATAATTCATTGTTATTTATTCCTCGTTGAATTGTAATGTATAAAGTGTGTGTGCATTTTGTGTAGTGATATGTGCAACCGTGTGCAACGATTCGTTTTTAAGTTCTCCTAAATAGTTAGCAATCGTTGCAATGTGATGCGGATAGTTTGTTTTGCCGCGCACAGATTGTGGCGGCAAAAAGGGGGCGTCAGTTTCAAGAACAATGTTTTCTAGTGGTGTTTGAATTACTACATTACGCAATAAATTGTTTTTTGGATAGGTAATCGTTCCACCAATGCCAAGTAAAAAATTTCGTTCAACAAGCCAGTCAGCGCATGCTTGATCGTAAGAAAAACAATGCATTACCAAACGCTTTGCAGGAATGTCTTTTGTGTATTGATCAATAATCTGTAATGTTTCATCGTATGCATCACGTGAATGCACTACAATGCCGAGTTGCTGCTCGAGCGCAAGCTCAATGTGTGCTTTAAAGGCATCTTGTTGACGCGCAAGGTTATAATCTGGATAGTGACGATCTATGCCAGTTTCACCAATGCCAACAATTTTATATTGTTCTTTTTGCTGTGCGTACGTTGTAATTTTTGCAAAATCGTCACGCCATTGCGTAGTGCAGTCATTTGGATGAATACCAATTACGGCAAAATTAGATGGATAAATTTTTGCAAGTTGTATGCAATTTTCAGACTCGGGTAAACTTGTGCCAACGTTGATGATTGTTGTAACATTGTGCTTGTTTGCTTGATTAATTATGGGTTGTGCGTTAGATATTTCTACAGAAGAAAGATGAATATCGAATTTTTTCTTAATTATCATGTTGATGTGACAATGTGTATCAATAAGCGATATTTTTCCCACAGATAA
>DAOUPL010000027.1 GCA_030626185.1 bacterium
AGATACGCACAAGCTCAGTTGGTTGAAACAACAAACCCGGCAAGCGTAGCCAACGATGTGCCCCATTAATCGTAACGCCAATTGATGGCAACAATGTTGCAAAAGAAAGCAGCATTGCACTACCAAAAAAGAACCAACTTAATCTATACAACAACACGGTTGGTAAACAATAAAAAAACAGCGCGCCAATACAACCAATTGCAATACCCCATGCGTGCCGTTTAAAGTAAAAATCAGCTACACCATACTGGTCTAATGCATAAATACTACTAGAAGAATAAACAAACAATGCGCCAATCATCACCAAAATAGAAACGATAACACAACAAATAATTAACGATGAAGATAGTTGTTTTTGCATACAAAACTCATGCCTAGTTTTTTCATCTTATTTCTTTACACTAAATATTATAGAAAAACGTATTGTGAACAATAAACAATTAATACAAAGGTTGCCCTATGCAAAAAGAAAAAATTGTACCGGCGCAAAAGCTGGTAAAAACAAATAACGTAGAACAAAGCATCGATCCACTGCGTGATGGCATAAGCTCATTAGAACTTGTTCGTGTTTCTGGATCAGATGTTGATGTGGTTAACGCTGCACGCGTATCGTACGGTAAACGCATTGATAAAGTAGATGAACGTGATGAAAAGTTAATTGGGTTTTTAATGAAACACAAACACACTAGCCCGTTTGAACATAACCAATTTTCTTTTCGTATAAAAGCACCATTGTTTGTTGCGCGTCAGTGGATGCGTCATCGCATGAACTCATACAACGAAATCAGTTATCGCTACGTAAAAGCACCACTAGAATTTTATGTTCCACCAAAGTGGCGTAATCAAGATGTTAAAAACAAACAAGCATCTGTCGGATCATTTGATAACGATAAATTTAAACAGCAATACCAACAAGCAATTGATAATGCAGTAAAAACATACGAAGCATTACTCGATCAAGGATTGTGTCGTGAGCTTGCACGTGGTTTGTTGCCAATGTGTACGTATACACAATTTATCTTTACGTGCAACTTGCATTCACTTATGAATTTTTTAAGATTACGTTTACACGCTGGTGCACAATACGAAATTAGAATGTTTGCACAAGCACTGTTTGTACTTGCAAAACCACACTTTCCAATTTCACTTGGGCAATGGCAAAAAGTATTTGGTGACAACTTAGAACTTGATCAAGATTTGTTTACTGAAGGTTTTAATAAAACCGCCCAATAAATTTTTAACCAACAAAACAAAAAAGCTCTCAATAATTTATTGAGAGCTTTTTTATAAACAAATGTTTTTTATTTTTTCCAATTCATTGCAAGATCAACCAACAACCGCACACCAACACCAGTAGCCCCAGTGCGATAATACGAAATATCCGGTACGTCAAACGCAGTGCCAGCAATATCAAGATGTACCCATGGCGTATCGCCAACAAAGTTTTGTAAAAAATGCGCAGCGGTTGTAGCACCAGCTTGTATTTTACTGTTACCAATGTTGCAAATATCTGCAACTGGTGACTTGATCGCTTTTTTATAATCATCAGTCATCGGCAAGCGCCAGACATAATCACCAGAACGATCACCAGAAGCTTTTATTTTGTCAGCAAGTTCATCATGTAAACTAAACAATCCGGTATAAAATGGCCCTAATGCGTATGCGCATGCACCGGTTAATGTTGCAAGATCAATAATCATTGCGGGTTTGTGATGCTGTACCACGTACGATAACGCATCAGCAAGCACTAAACGCCCTTCTGCATCAGTGTTTTTAACTTCTGCAGTTTTACCATTATAAAACGTAATAATGTCACCAGGCTTTGTTGCTTTACCACTTGGTAAATTTTCTGATAACGGTGTAACACCAATAATGTTTACGTTTGGCTTGAGTTGCGCAACTGCCTGCATTGTTGCAAGAACTGCTGCAGCGCCAGACATATCTTCTTTCATTGTTTCCATAAAGCGTGGTGGTTTTAAACTTAATCCACCAGAATCAAACGTGATTCCTTTACCCACAAAAGCTAATGTTTCTGCTTGTGGATTACCACAATTGTATTCAATCAACACCAAACGGCAATCAACATCAGAACCTTTTGAAACTCCTGCAAGACCACCCATGCCCATCTTAATAACTTCATCTTCGCCAAACATGGTCATTGATAAATTATCATGTTCATTAACAATTTCTTGTGCGTAATCAGCCAAATGTGGTGGTGTTAACTTGCTTGGTGGTAAATCAATCCAATGACGAGCTTTGTTTACTGATTGTGCTACAATGGCACCACGAGCAACCGCATCGCCTACAACAGCATCGTCAGTCAACGCACAAAACATAATTTCAACAAGATCAACACACTCATCACGTGTTTCTTGTGCAATAAACTCATCAAAGCAATACGCACTCATCTTTGCAATAATTGCTGAATTATACGCCAAATGATCAACGTTTACGCCAAAGTGATTATGATCAGGAAGTTGTACCGAAATTGTTGTTGCACGAGCTGCTTGTGCTTTTTTAATCGCTGACGCTAACGCACGACGATACAATTCAAACGAACGCAACGAAGAATCTTTTTTACCAATACCAGCAAAAATCAACAATCTTACGCTACCATCTTTTGTAACTGGCAATAATAACAAATCACCATTCTTACCGGTAAAATTTTGCGTTTCCATGATTGCTGCAAGATTAATACCAAACTGTTCTGACATTTTCTGAACATACTTATCAGTCGCTTGTTCGCCTTGTACAACAAAATAAAGATGCGCAAATGCACCTTGTTCATGTGCATGACCAGTCTTTGCAGAAAGAACTAACATAAAAATCCCTTAAAAACATAATGTGATAAAACATTGTTTATCTTATCAAGAAATTTTATCTTCTCCTACAACAAAATTACCAATCAAAGCGATCTTTTATGCCCCAGGTAATATCTGGCGTTCTGCGATAACCAGCACCACCGTGTGGCCACCATTTTGGGCGCTTATGATCATAAGTCCAACCAACGTCATTATGCCACAAAGGTTTTGTACGTGGCCCTTTTTCTTTTTTTTCATTTTTTATCGACAATCTATATCTTTTTTGTTGTAAGTTCTTAACTCGTGCATGTACAGTACACACACACAAAATTGTGAACATAATTAGTATTTTCTTCATAAAACCCCCACGTCATGAACCACTTTATGTGGTCGCTTTTTATCTAACTCACCTTGTACAACTTTCATAAAAAAGCGTCGTACTTTATAAATATATTTTTCTGGATCATTAAAAAATGAATCAAAATGTTTTCGTCCATCAGTAACCCACAACCGTTTATAGCCATCTTTTTTTGCATACAAATGATACACCGATGCCAATGGAATCTTTTTATCTTGTGCGCAATGAATAATAAAACATGGAACTTTTATACGCGCCATCGAATCAACAGGTGAAAAATTGACTAAACTTATAGGAACATGTTTTGAATCCCAATGAGCTGCAACTTTAAACAACGCAGTAATAATTGATTGCACGTACGGATTAAACGCATTTTCTGCCAAAAAGTTTTTACCCGGAAGGTCAATGTTAGTAAATGGAATTTTTACAAAATCTAATCCACGACGCACAATTGATTGACTCGAATCAAACGGACAATCCAAAATCATTGCATCAAAAAGTTGTGCTTTGCCTTGTGCTTGAATTGCTGCCACAGCCCCCATAGAAAACCCGTACACAAATAATGGTTTATCTTTTGTTGCAGGATGTTTACGCAACCATTCTGCTGCTGCGATAACATCAAGTGCTTCATCATAACCAAAAGTAGAAACTTGATCGTCAGTGTCATCACCATGCGCTCTAAAATCAAAAGTCATTGTGTTAAAACGTGAACCAAACATGCTTTTTCTAAGAAAACCAACATCTTTATCTGTGCACAAAAAACCATGACAAACAAGTATCGTTGCAATTGCATCTGGCTGCGTAATCAACGTACCTGATCGCTTTATGTGTTCTGTGCTTTCGTGATTTTTTGGTGCATAAAAAATAACAGACTAGCGAGAGGCGCGCTTATTCTTTGTTTTTTTTTTATGAAGTAAATTAGAAAGATCCCCATCGAATGAGAACATTGATGAAAAACTGATAATTGCTAATAGACCGAAGAAAGAAAACCTCCATTTTACTTCCATTTTTTATCCTTTTATTCTAAATAACCTCTCAATGAGATAATAGCACGAAAAGTTTCCATATTGCAATTGTTTTCAAAAAGAAAATAGGGCCTAGAATTAGGCCCTTTAAGCTATTTAGAGAAAAAGATTTATTGAAATAAGCTTACACAGCGCTCTTTGAGCTCTTTTTCAGTCATTGCCTGATTGTAACGTGCAGCAAGATCACCGTTATACAAACTCAGCACACACGGGATTGAATACACATGAAGCTCATCAAGTAACGCATCTTCAGCTTCATCAGTGTCAACTTTTAAAAACGTCACATCAGGGCATTGTTGTGCTAACGATTTATACGCTGGCAACATTTGCATGCATGATGGACATGTTTCTGCATAAAAATCTACAAGTACCAATCCTGATTTATCGTGAGTGTATTGTTTAAATTCTTTTATCGTTAAAATTTCTACCACTGTGCCGCCAAAACCATCGAGTGATGGTTCTTCTTCTTCTATCTCTGATGAAAAACGACGTGGCTCAAGTTGTTGCACAACATTATCGCCATACCCATGCTCTCGCAAAAAATGTTCTGCATCAAGCGCAGCACGTGATCCACTACCAGCAGAAACAATTGCTTGACGGTACACATGATCTTCAACATCGCCAGCAGCAAAAATACCTGCAACTGATGTTTTTTGTGATCGACCTTGCACAAAAATGTGGCCACATTCAGTCAATTCAACTTGATTGTTCAACAATGCTGAGTTTGGCGTATGACCAACTGCTAAAAAGACGCCATCAATTTCCTCAGTCACCACTTCGTCACTTTGATTGTGCAACACGTCAATGTGCGTAACTTTATTACCATCACCTTTAATAGCAACAACTTCAACATTATAACGAATAGTAATGTTGTTATAATTTTTCAATCGTTCTTGCATGCTTTGTGCTGCACGCATTTGATCTTTACGTACCATGATCGTAATTGATCGCGCATACGATGTTAGTTGCATTGCTTCTTCTGCAGCAGAATCACCACCTCCGACAACGATAACATCTTTATTTACATAAAATGGTGCGTCACAAATTGCACATGTTGTTACGCCACTTCCCCAATAATCTTGCTCACCATCGATGCCTAAATGTTTTGGTGTTGCACCAGTTGCAACAATAATTGATAACGCATGCAAAGTTTGCCCTAATTCTGTTTGCACCACAAACGGATATAGCGATGCATCAACACTTATCATGCTATCGAGAACATATTCTGCGCCAAAACTCATTGCGTGATTACGCATATCATCAACTAATTTTGGCCCCATAATCGAAATGTTTCCCGGCCAATTTTCAACTTCTGTTGTTTTAGTCAATAATCCCCCTGGCTCATACCCTTCTAAAACTACAACATTAAAACCGCCACGTTTTGCATACATCGCTGCAGTTGACCCAGCTGGACCAGAACCGATAACCAACACGTCAACAACATTTGTTTTATCAAATGCGTTGCTCATGTCATATTTTGCGTTATCTTCTTGCTGCACAATAATTTGTTCTTGTTGTTGTTCATCGATTTGCGTATAAAATGATGCGACACAAAAGATGCTTATCGCCAACGCAACAAAACCACCTAATTTTATAGAGATCAATTGTTTCATATTTTTCCTTATCGTTAGTAATCAAATCTTTTTTTAGTTTACGCAAAAGAAAAAACTTTGCGAGTATCAAGAAAATACAAAAATCATTGCATGCAAAGCAAATGCTTATCTATGTTAGAAAAAATTAAGCACCCAATATCACACAAAAGACCAAAAATATGACGCACCTATTGCTATTAATACAGTTCCTTCTCTTTCCATCTCTTTTGTTTGGTCACGGCTTCGCTAAAAATACTTTGATTTTATCCAATAATCAAACATTTAAACACATTAATCACATTAAAAATAAAGCAAAAATTTATAGCTACAATAAACAGCGCGATCAACACGCAAATATCACCATAAAAGACCGTGGCTACAGCACAACAAACTGCTATATCAATATCATAATAAACAACAATGTTCTTATCTCGTGCACACCAACACAAGAGTTTTATCACGCACAACGCAAACGGTGGGTGCCAGCGTACAAATTAACCGTTGGCGACCAACTACTTTGTGCTCACCACACAACACAACCAGTTACTGCAATTTATCCCGTAAACAAATCGATGAAAGTTTACACTGTCGAAGTGCACAATTATCACACGTTCTTTGTCTCACCTTACTGCGTACTTACGCACAACATGTCACTCCCTTGTTTTGCTGATGCGGGCATGGGAATTTCCGCTTTAGGTTCTGCTGGCGCTGTAGGCAATCTTTTTGAACCAGTAACCGTACTTGCCGTTATGGCGATTGCCGCCGCTGCCTACGGTATTGCAAAAATTATCAAAAGTATTAAAGGTACCAAGTATCACCTTCCACAAATTGATAGTGATACGTTGCATCATTTAAAACAAAAACAACAAAGGTTAAAAAAATCTAAAAACCAAAAAACTGAACCATCGAATAATAATGACAAAGATCCTAAAAAACCATCACGTATCGAAAATATGGAAAAATTTTTTCTTACAGAGTTTGGTAAAAAAATATATCTTTATGTTGAAAGAACAAAAAAAGTCTTTCAAGGACAAACTGTGTACAGAGTGATAAAAAATATTCCTGGAACTTTGCTTAAAAAAGGGTATCAATTTTATTTGGATAATTTTCACAAAGATCACCTAGAAGTCTTTGATAAACAAGGATTTGCAAAAACGGTTATTGATTTAAATGGAAATGTAATTTTTAAATACTTAGGCAAAATTAGTGGTAGAGTATTATCATGAACAAAACAATCAATTTTTTATCCTCCCTTAGCAAACTAAACAATTCTTTTTTAAAAGCAAAAAACAAAAGAGAACATAACCTAAATATGACATACCTCCTTGAGCACAATAAAAGTATTGCATTAATATTGAATATCTCAGAGCATGACAAACATTTTTTATGCTTAAAAATGATGGGGTTGCTAAATATGGATTGGGTGAGTATCTTTGGCTGTTTAGAAGATATAAAAGATTTAATTAAAGATGAATTAAATAACAAATGAAATTTAAGTAATTATGAACAAAACAAACAATTTTTTACAATCTCTTAGCAAAATAAATAAATTTTTTTTAAAAACTAAAAATAAAAAAGAACACAATTTAAACGTATTTTATATTATTGAGCATAATAAAGCCATTGCACCAATCTTAAATATCTCAGAAAATGATAAATCTTTTTTATGCACAAAGATGATGAGTTTATTCAATAGTAGTTGGGTAAGCATTGTAGATAGTTTAGAGGATATTAATGAACTAATTGACGACGAACTAAACAATAAACAAAAGGCGAAATAATGGATAACAGAGACAATTACAAAGGAATACTATGGTCGATGCGGCAAAAAATTACGTCCTTATTCTACAGAAGCTAAACACCATCATGGATGCAGAACTGATTACACCAGAAGAAGTCAAAACTGGTAATGCTCTTGTGAAAAAAATAGAGCAATGCACTGATCAGTTCAATGACATGGTTGCACAAGATGAATCGTTAAGTGAGGAGACACTAAAGAAATTAAGTGAGTATTTAAAAAACATGGTTCATCACATGGATGAACTTCATACTTTATTGCCAAAGGTTTCACAACGCTACTTAAAGCTTGAAGAAGAAAATCTCGATAGTTAGACAAATGACTGATTGTTCAATAAAATGAAGTATACATTGAAAAATAACCTTTATTAATTTGGACAAGGGATTTCTACATGAAATTTAAACAACAAATTCTTTTATTTTCTTTAGCGTTCACTTTCAACACAACATTGATTATTGCAGGACAACCAGCGATGCCAATGGGCTTTGGCGCTCCAGGACAAGCAATCCCTATCATGACGTTCACACAAGAACAAATTGATCAAGCAGCTGAAAAAATCCAACAAACACTCAAAAAACTTTTATCACAAACACGCATTGAACGTTTGTGCAAAATGCTACAACGACAATTAAAACCTGATCAACCAAAAATGAAACCAGAAGTAGAAATGCTGCTGCAACAAATTATGGAGCCGCTGAATCGTAACGATAACATAGACAAAAAAGTTATCGATAAACTAAAACGTGAACTATCTAATATCTTATTTGGCCCAAAAGAAATAACAGAAGAAGATAAAGATCAAGCAGTGATTGATTTGTGCATTAGCTTAAAAGATGATGCCAATAAAGCAAAACACTCAATTGACGCAATGGTTCAGTCAATTATGCATCACGGTTGCCCGGAAAATTATAAACAACAATTTTTTGCTTGGGTAGAGGATGATGATATTGCCGAACCGGCAGAACGAGCACGATTTTTACAAGAACGTTCACAACTTATTGATTTAATCACAAAAGAACTCAATAAATTAGCTACTAACTCATCAATTACTCGCAAACAACGTATTATTTCGCTTAAAGACCTAAATCATAAGCTTTCTATTTATTTAAATGATATTAAACGCGCTATTGATAATAATTTTTTATATGAATATCTTTCAGCACCAGTCCCATTATTTACAAAATTTAAAAGTTCATATGATGATGTTTCATTAATTGATGTTGCAAAAAACAGCAAAAAAACATTTACCATACGAGAAACAATTGAAAAAGAATCTTTACAAATGGTTTTAACAACAGGCAACAAAGCGTTTCGCTGGTTTGAAAATACTTTTGTTTATCCAATAATTGATAAAAATATTCATATTTATACTGGTGCAGCACTTACTGTTGGTGCTTTTGCTGGTTATTTCTGGTGGAGTAACTATTCTGATCACCTTTATTTAGAATCAAGTTATAAATCTAATAAAAAGACCGCTGTGGGAGATCCTCCGTTAAAAAGCGCAAACAGTCAAAGCTCCAGAATTTTTAGACAACGTGAGATAGATCCTGAATTTAAGAAAAAAAATCCAATTTTAGCTTTTAGCCTAAAGTTATTGGGGCCCGCTCCAATTAATGGTCCTGGCGTTGGGCTTGAAATTAAAGATGATGGTAAAACATTATTCAACCAAACAGTCAAAGCTGTTCGCGACTTTAATCAAGATTTAATTCAAAATCTTGCGTATACCATGCTTATTACGCCCGGTGCAAATAAAGCATACGAATGGTTCTGGCCAAAAATTGTTGAAAAGAAAACTCGCTTGCTCAACAGACTTCGTGGTGGTCACCACAAAAATCAAGAAGTCCAAACTGGTAGCTTCATCATTAAAGAAAGTCCATATACTTTTGATGATGTGTTTGGTATGGAATCCCAAAAAGAACGAGTGCGTCAAACAATAGAATACTTAACTGATCCAGAGCGTTATCGACTTATGGGTACAAAAAGTGATGAATCCTATTTATTTTCTGGTGATACCAGAACAGGTAAAACATATTTTGCCCATGCGATAGCTGGAGAAATCAATAAACAACTTAAAGCAAAAAATAGCGATGTCCACTTTAAATTTGTAACAGTCCCATCAAGCTTTTTGGCTGATGATAAAGTTACGCCAATTCAATTACTACATTATGCAAAACACGCATGGGCACCATGCGTGTTGTTTTTAGATGAAATTGATATTACTGGACCGAACCGTGAAAAAAATCCAAAATTACTTGGTGAGTTTTTACACATGCTCGGTTCACCTGACATGAGCGACCCACGAAAGCCAATTTTATTCATCACTGCAACCAACCGTGCTGATGAAATTGATAGTGCATTGCGTACTCGTGGTCGTTTTGGTGCAACTATTGTGTTTGATTATCCTGATATAGAAACACGTGAAAATTTCTTAAAAAAACTAGTACGCGATACGGCACAAGATCCACGTATGTTTGATTTTGGTCACTGGGCATTACGCTTGCACAATGTATCATTTGAAGATATGAAAGCATGGTTAAACCAAGTAACAATCAAAACACGTTTGTATAACGAATCATTCAGTCACGATCTTGTTGAAAAGACTTATTATGAGTACCTAAAAAACATTCAACTCTCAAGCAATATAAATCTTGCACAAGAAGAAAAAGAATTAATTGCTGCACATTTGTCTGGCAAAGCATTGGCAATTAACTTGTTAAAGCCACAAAAAACGCTTAACTTTGTAACCATTAAACAGTACAATCCAAAAATAGAAGAAACTATTGGCGCAGTACGTGGTGCAAAAATTGACCAAGAACAAATCATCACAGGTAAATTGTGTACAATGGCACGAGGTGATACAGCAAACATGGTTTCGTACAAAGAAGAAATTGACATGATTAAAGTTCGTCTAGCCGGTGCAGCAGCAGAAGAAGTATTCTTTGGTCAACCATCAGGTCATCAATGTAAACCACAAAGTTCACGCAAAGCATATGCAAGATGCAGAAATATTACGTCAAAAGGTTTAAAAAAAGATGACACTGGCGATGAAATGAATGCACTATTTGATAAAGATGCGTATAAACTTTACACCAAATTATCTAGAGAAGTAAAACAACTACTTGAGCGCCATAAAGATGCGCTTATTGCCATCGTTGACGCATTACTCGATAAAGAGCTGCTCAACGATAAAGAGGTTACTTCAATCATCAAAGACGTGCGACAAAACAAACAGATGAAAAAGCTACAAAGCAAAGAAGTTGAACGTGAAATGGCAGAAAGCCTAGAGTTCTAAAGGCTTTACAGGTATTTGATCGTGGGATGTGATCATTCATCACATCCCTATTTTTCCCATTAGATCAACAAATAATCCCAACAAACTTACTTGATCATTACAAATAGAAAACAATCAAGCAGTTAAGCGATTGACAAAACAGAAGATAAATATACAATTAGAAGTAATTCAGCTTTTTGTTTATAAATCAAGGTTATATAATTATGAAGAAAATATTTCATTTTATCGCGCTAGCGACACTTTTTATTTCAACTACCCTACCGGTTGAAAATATTGCTGAAAGTCACGAACAAGTAGAAACAGCTGCTGAAGTAGCAGCAGCTAACGATCAACAGCGTCGTGATAACGTTATTTCGTTAAAAAATGTAGAATTAAACCTTATCAGCCAATTACGAAATACACTGTCTGTATTAATAAAAAATGTCAGTACTGATAAACATCCTGATACTATTTTTCAAAAATTGCTTCGTGTTAAACGCAGACACACAAAAGCAACGCAAGACGAAATTGTAACCTTCTTAACAGAAATTAATGAAAATCTTAGCAAAGCATACACGTTGCTGCAAGAAGTAAATAACCTTACCCACACGCTTGACCAACAAGAAGAACTTGTTATACAAGCGCATCAAATTGTTAAACAGATGATTTCACAATTAACACATGCAATAAAGTTCCGCTTTACAAAAGAAACGTTAATAATTATCAATGTTCCCCATAAAACGCTTCCTATTTTTTGCGCAGAAACAATCGAACAAGAATGCGAACGTAACCTTAATAAGTTAGCAACTATTACACAGCAAATAATCCAACTTACATTGACCGAAATTAATCGTGTATCTCGTAGAGTAAGTGAGATAACAAGTCCATATTTGCCAACGAAAAGAACTCTTGCCGGAACAGCTTTTACATTATTTGCTTTGTATTGCTTTAATGAAAAATATCGCAAGAACAAAACATGGCAAGAAGTTTTTAAATACAAAGAAATAGATGATTTTTACAGCGATACGATTAAAAAATATATTCCACAG
>DAOUPL010000028.1 GCA_030626185.1 bacterium
AACAGACAAACCAGCTAAGATGCCGGTACTTTCAACAAACTTGCCATTTTTGCCAATTGTTTGCTTGTACGGTAATTCTAATTTTTTGAACCATTCGATATCAGTTTTGTCACCAAATGGGCAACACATCACCAAGCCGGTGCCTTTTTCTATCGATACTTTTTCGTCAGCCATAATTGGCACATCAAAATTAAACAATGGCACGCGTGCAGTGGTGCCTTGTAAATGTTTGTACCGTTCATCAGTTGGATGGTATAAAAGCACTGCGCAAGAGGGTAAAAGTTCGGGCCGTGTAGTGCCAACAACTAAATCGTTGCCATCTTTGTCTTTAAAAACAATGTCATTAAATAATGATGGCAGTTGAAGATCATCAAGTTCTGCTTGTGCAACCGTTGTGCGGCACGTGGTGCAATAAAGCGCAGGATCGTTTTTGCGATAAACAAAACCTTTGTTGTACAAATCGATAAACGATGCTTGCGATAATGCACGAACAGGATCAGAAATTGTGGAATAACAATACTCCCAATTAGCTGATAAACCCATCTGTTGCCACAATTGTTTAAACTCTTGTCGTGCGTTATGCGTTTGCTCAAGGCACAGTTTGGTAAATTCTGCACGTCCCACTTGATGCGGGCGCTTTTTTGTTTTTTTTTCTACAAAACGTTCGGTTGGCAGGCCGTTATCATCAAAACCAAAAGGATAAAAAACCGATTTTCCGTTCATGCGCTCATAGCGCGCAATTATGTCAGTTTGTGTGTATGAGAAAATGTGGCCAATGTGCAATGAGCCAGAAACGGTCGGTGGTGGGGTATCGATGCTGAATAGTGGTCCATCGTTGTTTTCTGGTGCGTAGGTTTGTTGATTTTCCCACTGTTTTTGTAGTTCTTGTTCAATTTGTTGGTTGTTATAGCGTTTTTCCATGATCAATCATTTGAAATAAAGGTAATTATACGTCTTTATTAGTGTATCGCACATAGATTGATAGGGCAAAAATCAATTTAGTTGTTAATTCCAAACATCGTATTCACGCGCTTGTTGACCAGTCATGTTAAAATATCGATCTCGTAGTAAAAAGTAATTGCTAAGATAAAATTCTCTATCTTCTTCTGTACGAGCTCTTTTAACTTGTTGTGCACCATAGTCGATTGCCCATAGAAGTTTATCTTTAGTAAAATTATCATCGTATACAACTTCGTAGTAAATATTTTGTCCTGGTATGATAAGATCAACAAACATTCTGACAATTTCATCATTAAACACCCGTTCATTTTGCAATGAATCAGCAAGTATCAATTGTGGAATGTGATCTTTAAATGTGTGGATTTCAAGTAATATCCAATGAGCTGCTGTTGTGTCACTGGTTAGTGCAATGCATGATAGTATTGATGGAATGTTATAGACGATGTTATTTCTTAATTTTTTTATAGCTTGGTATGCGTTAGGAGCTACATGTGGAAGATATACTTGGTTTATAAAGCCTTTGTTGGTGAAAACAATAATTTGGTTGTTTTGCGTATCAATAAGGTTTGGCATTGTTTTATTTTCTTCTTCAATCATTAAATGATTAGGCATTTCTGCATTAATTACTTTAATAAGTTCTTCACCCTCGAGATTGTCTAGATAAAGATGTAAAATTTTTGTAAACATTATATCATCAAGATGTCTTAATCGCTCTTGAAGGAATTCTATTTGTGCTTCTTTATCCATAATTTCTAACATATTTTTAATCTCTTCAAATGTTATGTTTTCTTTAAGAAGAGTTGTTATTTGCGTAAATAATTGAGGAAGTGTATTAGTATTCTGATAGCGTTCAACAAGTGTTGTTGCGCTCCAATTTTTAATCATGTCTGCGCGAAGGCTTTTGTTGTATAGCATGTTTGAAAGGTTGGTTCCATTGTTTTTTTGTTGTTGTAAGCACCAAATGGTAAAAAGTACTTCGTACGCACAACTATTTTTTGTTATTTGGTCAAGAACTTTTAGTTGTACAATTTCTAAATTTGGGTGATTAAACTCAATACCTTCAATCGGTTCGCCACGAAATATGATTTCTTCGAAAGGGTAAACAATTTTTTCATAAAGCTTATTTAGTACGGTAGTGTTTTTATTGTTACGTGTGTCGTAAAACTCTTTTGGTGTTAATTGTTGTAGAGGTACTTTTTCTTCGGTTGGTAATTCTTCCCATACATCTTCCGTGGGTGCTCCATACCCTCCGGCAGAGGGTATCCATTTTTTTTCTTCTTCTTCGGATACTACCGTTGATGTAAGTAGAGTTGTTTTGGTTAGTTCTTCTACCTGAGAGGTAAAAAACCTTTTTTGTAATGCATAAAAAGTTGCAAATACCGCTAAAGTAATTGCTGTGAGCCCAACGATTGGCATTTGGTACGTTTGCCACAATTCAGTAAGGCGTGATGAGTCAAAGCGTTGCTGTGTATATAAAGAATTTTGCGTAACAACAGTTGTGCTGTTAAGCAAAATAAAAAAAGTGAAAAGTAATGACAGTTTTTTGTTCATACTACCTCCATTGTTACCATTATAATTAATCATAGTAAAATTCTGTGTTTAAAAGCTAGTGTTTGTTGATTAATAATTATATTTTAGTCTATTTTAATATTCTTTCAATGTTTGTGATAAACCTATTTTTGATCATTCCCCACTTGTGCGATACACTAAAATAAGTGATTTTTACGTATTTTGCGTAATTTACAACATTTATTGATTATCTACTTTGGAGATTATTACCACATGACTCAAAATTTTGCCCTCTTTGTCACAGATATTATCGTTTTAACGCTTGCTTACTTGGCGGTGGTCACCATTGCTGGTTGTGCAAAAGCATGGGCTGCCAATCGCGCAGGTGATGATTCTGTTTCATTCCATTTTTTAACGTTGAATCCGTTGCCACATTTTAACTTTGTTGGTTACGTGATTTTGTTGTTGTTTTATCATTTTGATCGTGGGCATCTGTTTGGCTTTGGTAACACCGTGCCAATTGACGCATCACGCATTGGTGGCCGTTGGCGTAAAACAAAATTAGCGTTTGTGCACTGGTCAGATTCTATTGCGCTTATTCTGGCATCGATTATGTTTTTTGTTGTGGTGTTTGGCCTTTTTGATATACAAGCATTTGCGCATTTTCATGCATTTTCGTTAGCACAACTTTACCCTCAAGCGTCAACTCAGGTGTTAATGATTGGCTCGTTGTGTATGCATGCCAGCTTTTTAGCACTACGTTTGGCCATGGTGCTCTTTATTTTTAATACGTATTACTTTATTGCGTCTTTGTACCAAAATAGCAAACAGCCCTTATTTATTCGTGATCCGTATGTTGGTATTGTAGTTTTTTTGGTAATTATGTTTATTGTTTCGCCAATTTTGCAAAATATTTTTACGGTGTTTGCGTTGTACTGCGGCATGATGATTGCAAAACTTTTTGGCTTAGTTTAGAGTTTTTTTATGAACGATGTATACAAAACAATTTGTACGGGCATTGCACAAACATTGCCAAAAAATGTATTAAAACACAAGTTAGCGTCAGGTAAAACGTTAAACGTTAAACTTGGCATGGACCCAACAGCACCAGACTTGCATCTTGGTCATATGGTGGTATTGCGTAAGCTTAAGCAATTTCAAGATGCTGGTCATAACGTTATTTTTATTATCGGTGATTTTACTGCACGCATTGGTGATCCGACTGGTAAATCACAAACACGTCCGCCGTTGACACAAGAAGAAATCGAACACAATATGCAGACATATTTGTCACAAGTTGGTCGCATTATCGATATTGAAAAAGCTGAGATACGACAAAATTCACAGTGGCTTGATAAACTTTCATCAGCTGATTTAATCAAGTTAGCGGGTAAAGTTACGCTAGCACGCATAACTGAACGTGATGATTTTAAAAAACGCATTGAACAAAATCGTGCAATAGGTTTGCACGAACTTTTTTATCCATTAATGCAAGCGTACGATTCGGTTGTGTTGAATGCTGATGTAGAGCTTGGGGGGACTGATCAGACCTTTAATTTATTGATGGGGCGTTTTTTACAAGAACAATTTGATCAATCACCACAAGCAATATTGACCGTGCCGTTGTTAGAAGGGTTAGATGGCGTGCAGAAGATGTCAAAGTCGCTCGGTAACGCTATTGGCATCACCGAACAACCTGATCAAGCGTTTGGTAAATTAATGTCGATTTCTGATACGCTTATGTGGCGCTATTTTTCATTGTTGCTTAACGTCAGTGATGAACGCATTGCAGTGATGCAAAAAGAAGTTGCTGATGGCATACAACATCCGATGAAACTCAAAAAGACCATGGCGCATGATATTGTTGCCGAATTTTGGTCACACGATGATGCAAAACAAGCACAACAGCAGTTTGAAGCAGTTTTTGAGCAACGTGATTATGCACAAGCACAAAAAGTTGTTTTGCCGATCGATGTTGCACAAACCTTATGGCTTGTTGATCTTCTCAAAGCACTTGGCGCGATTAAAACTACTTCAGAAGGCAAACGACTTATCGAAGCTGGCGCAGTGCATATTGATGGCATTCGCGTGATAGACTTTAAATTACAAGTTTCATGGGTTGATGGCACCATAGTTAAAGTTGGCAAGCATCGATTGTATAATTTATCTCGATAATAAATAGCTTTAGTTCATAATATTAATTTTCCTCTCTTTAAGTGCTACCTTTAAAAGTTTATTGCAATTTGCAATCTCTCCATTGTATGATGAAATAAAAAGTACCAGTGGAGGGGAAAATGAAGAAGCAAATACTGTTTTTTGTAGGATTGTTAGTAAGTTGTACCAGTAATCCAATATTACGCGATCGTAACATTTTACGTCACGATCAAGAAAAATTACATCAATTGTTTAAAGAGCTTGATGTAGAAAGTTCGGCACAAGCGCATAAGCAAGTGCATAACATTCGTGTATTGCTTAAAGACTTAGGAGTTGCAACTATTGATGATGCACGCAAAGAGATAAAGAAATTATGGAAGCATAAGCAAAAGTTGCGAACGCTAAAAGATAAAATTGGTGGAAACAATTTTAAAGCAGTAAAACAGCGTGTTGGCGGGCTGAATAATTATCTTGAGTTTGAACAAGCGCAAAGCGTTGCTGATGTGTATAAAAAGCGTAAACAGATTCCAAAGCAATTGCAAGAACTTGCGCAAAACGTTGGAGTACAAGCACACAGCACCGATCAAGTTATGCATGACCTGCAGTTAGAAGTTAGTGCGCTTAAGCATGATTATCATCAATCGCAACAAGAGCTTGCGCACGAGCGTGCGTACAAGCAACAATTGCATGATCGCTTAGAACAAGTTAATCAGCTTCTGGGGGGGTAGTTTTTTCTTGTTTTTGTAGAATATTGGAAGCAGAGGTTTGCGATTTTTGCTATATCGTCGTTGGTTTTTTCATAATCAGTTTCATATAATTTTTTTATGATATTTAGTTTTTTTTCTAATGGGTAATGCATTTTGAAGATCCATTTAATTGGTGCATATGTTTCATAATGTAAAAAGTTGTAATTTATTGTTTCAAGAAGTTCAGACAATATATCTTGATTACCGTAAATTACTGCAAGTGATATTACAGAAATATTTATTTGTTTGGCATAGGTTAAATAGGTATTATAAGTACTTTTTGCCTGAGATTTTGTGCCCATATTTAGTTGACAAAAATGACTTAAAATAGATTGTGTTGTTTCGTTTGACGGTCTATTTTTTTCTGTCTCATAAACACGTAAAGAGGTAAATTTTTCTATCCAATATGGATTGGAAAGCTTGTATTGGATTAAAGTGTATGCGGTTTCGTAAAATTCTTTTGCAATGCTATAAAATAATAATTGTTCTAGTCTGATATTTTTTTGTAACAAATTGCATGCGTTGGTAACAATTGGTGCATCATCTGCGCATTGCAGATAACTAATCATTGGCCATAATTGTTGATAACAATAATCGTTGTTTTGTAATCGTTGGAGTATTTCTTCATCATTGATCAGCATGGCTGTGCAAAATTGGCGAAGTTTAGAAAAGCTTTTTTTTAATCCAGGGTTGCGATCATAACAAATTGGAACAATTACAATTCCATTAGTTAGTCTATTTTTAAGATCGAATTGTTGATCAACTGGATTAAGTTGTTGATTAATAAATCTTGATTGTATAATGCGTTGTTCTGTTGACTGTGAGATAAACCAGCGTTTTTCTACGGGGTTGTTTACTGTTTCTTGTAGATTAAATTGTAAAGCAAATGGTGCAGATGAACTGTTAATTTGTAATGCACAAAGCATTAAAAGTGTGGCATTAATAAGTGGGAGTAGTTGTTTCATTATTAGTCCTTTTTTGTGGATACTGTGGCAAATGATACTATTTTTTATAAAAATCTGCAAATTTGATTCAGTAAATAATTTGGTTTAGAAGTAATTAAAATGAGTAATTTTTACAAAAGAGTGGGTATGTCATTTAATGATTACTCTGGTAGCGGCGCATAAGTTCTGATGTTCGTCGCAGCTTTGCAAAGACGAACGAATGAAGCTTCTGGATCGGTGCGTAAGATCGATCAAACGGAACGTTTGTGTCTTTTTAATCAAGGTGTTTCGCGAGTCCGCCATAGCTCTGTGAGCGACGGCTGGATGGACAAGCAAAATACCTTGTGAAAGATTAATATTACTCGTCGACCACAATTCGTGGAATGCTTTCTTTTATTGCACTCAAAAGATAACGAATATTTTTTTGTTGGCATAAGTTTGTGAGTTTTTGTGCGTGCAAAGTTTGATTAAGTAACGTGACATGGTCGTTAATGCACACGTTTGCAATGTCGGTAATATCAATAACCGTGATGTTCATACTGATCGTGCCAATAATTGGCGCACGTTGATTATGCACCAGCACGTATCCACAATTACTTAGTTCTTGTGGATACCCATCAGCGTAACCGATAGGCAACAGCGCAATGCGTGTAGGACGTTTTGTAATAAACGTGTGATTGTAACCAACGCCAACACCAGCAGGAAGATCTTTGAGTTGCATGATGCGGGTGTACCACGAAAGAACTGGCTTGAGTTTAATGCGAGATTCTTTTTGTAGTTGTGGTGATGACCAATAGCCGTATGTCATAAGGCCAATACGAACAAGTGTTGTTTGTTGTGATGGATAAAAAAGTGATGATGAATTAGCGACGTGTATCTCTTTTACGGGTATTATTTTGTTTGTGAGTGTTAGTAAGTCGTTAAAGCTGTTTAGTTGTTGTTGTGTAAGCTTTTGGTTTGTTTTGCTGATGAAAAATGACTACACAGGCCAGAAACACGAATGTGGGTGTAATTTTTTATTGCATTAAGAAGTTTGGGTAATTCTGTTGGCATAAAACCACGCCGTGCAAGGCCAATATCAACTTTAAGATGGACTGTCATCATTTTATTGTGTTGTTTACCAAAGTTGTTTAGTTTTTTTATTGTTTGTAGATCATCAACTAAAAAGACAAAACTTTCGCACCAACGCGAATCAAGTTCATCATCAATTGCGCAGAAAATCATAATTGGTTTAGTGATGCCATGAGCTCGAAGTTGCTGTGCTTCACGCAAAAATGCAACGCACAACAACGCAACATCAGGCGATTGCTCAGCGCATTGCGCTATTTGTAACAATCCATGGCCATAAGCATTGCCTTTGATAACCAATGTAAGTTTTTGTGGTGCAACGAGTTGTGTAAGTTGTTTACAATTGTGTAACACCGCAGATTGATCAATGGTTATCCAGGTACGATAGTTGTGCTTCATGCACGTTAGCATACAATAAAAAAGACGACGTTAATACGTCGCCTTTGTGGTTAGCAATATGAAAGAAGTTAATTATACAATATCACTAAAAGAAAGTTCAAATTCAGAGGTGCTTTCTAGAGTTTCTATTTTATTCTCAATTGCATCAGATAGTACTTCTTCGTTAAGTTTTTTAACAAATTCCAAATCATTGTTATCTGTGTTGTCATCAACGGTATTTTCATCGTCGGAGACGTCGTGATTCGCGTTGTCAGGCCACAAACTTTGTAAAGAGGTTGCTAGTTTATCGATAAAGCCATCATATTTGTAAGCAGCACCAATTAATCCAATAAGTGCGGTTACGCTAAACCCTAATGCAGCGTAAGCCTTTTTATTCTCTTTAACATGCGTAATAAGTTGATCTTTTTTTTGTTTTGCACGTTGCATGAACGTACGTTGTTCATCTTGTTGCGCAATTGCTGATGATGCAATAAGACATAATGTAAGCAAAGACGCTTTGTTTGTAATCATAAAAATCCTTATATGTTGTTTCAAAAGTGATTACTGATGGTAAGTTTACACAATTGTAAATAAAATACTATTAGTTTTGATTTAAAAAGATATTTTGTATATATTTTACTTTTTCTTCATCAGATAAATTTGTGTTGTTAAGAACCAATTGATTAATTTGTTCGTTATCTTTAAGTGTATTTTGTAAAAATAAAATTTTTACACTAGATTCACTGTTTTTCTTAAGTTCTATCTCTATCGTGGTGATATTTTTTTGAGAAAGATTAAGGTTAATAGCATGGTCAGTAATATTAAATTGTTCGTTAATAATGTCGAATTTTGCGTCATCAATAATTTTTTCTTTATTTTCTGAAAATAGTGAAAAAAGAATAACGCTTGCAGTAAATCCACCAATTAAACCAACGAGTAGTCCTTTATCAAAGCCAGGAGACTGACACATATTTTGTATGCTTGTAAAATTTAATTCAAAGCTTGGTAGATTAAATTTTGTCGACGTAATATCTTCCATTGCGTGCAGTGTAGGGGAAGTAATAATTGAGAATGTTAAAAGTGTTTTGATTAAAAGATGGCTTGTGTTTTTCATATTGTCTTTTTTTATGTTTTGTAAGCTCTTAAAAATTAAGTATATAAACTTTATGGGAAGAAACAAGTTTTACCAAAGACATTTTTTGGCATAAGCATGATTATAGAAAAGTGATTGTAATTTTTGATATGGTTGTTTTTGAAATAATGACTTTAAAATAAGAGAATTATATGTGTTATGTACGAATAATTATATTTTGTTTAACGGTAACGGGTTTTTTTAATATTGTTACACAAGAAGCATGTAACAATAAGTATAATAATTTAGTAATATTGAAAAATGTTTTAAAAGATGATCCACATGCAAAGGTGCCAGATTTTTATAGTGTTTCCTCTGAGCGTATAGAGATATTTTTAAAGAAAAATAATCCTGATATATTTAATAGATACAAATGGGCGGTTAAATTTCTTGAATCTCAAAAAACATATTGGGGAAAAATTAAAAATTTTTTACCTTTTTTTAACACTAATGCCGATGCATTGCTTCAAGGCGTACGCGCTAACATTAATGATAGTTTTGGTTTGTGGAGAGGGAGGGATAGATTTTCTTTTACAGCTGAAGAAAATTCTTTTTTTGGATTAGTTACGGAGAAAAATCATTATTTAATGGTTCGAAGTTCAGGACTAGAAGATTCTGCAACAACCGCAAATGCAGGGTTGTATGAAAGTATAGCATATGTGACTCCAAATGTGAGGAGTGTTTCGCATGCTGTTGGGGAAGTTGTTTCATCATATTTTAATACGCAAGCTATACGAAACAATCTTGTCGCAGGCCTTGATCTTGCTGTAATGGATCTTTGTATTCCTGTTCTTGTACAAGAACTTGTAGGAGAACCGTTTGGGGGAACTGATAGTATAGAAGATATACCTGTGTCTGGTGTTGCATTTACCACCAATAATGCATTGAGTAGCGAAGGATTTTCTGTTGCTGAAATTAATGCTTCATATGGTCATGGTGAAGGTATAGTTGCAAACAGAGTGCCAGTAGATCGTTTTTATCTAACATCAGAAAGATCGTCAGATAATATTTCTATTTATCCAATGATCACATACAAGCGCAAAAGATTGATTCCTACAAGTAATGCTACCGGTCGTTTAAACTTTGCTAAAAATCCTGAAGAACTTGCATGGAGGCCATCATTAAACGAGCAACAAATTAAAAATTTATATGCTGTGCTTAAAAAAATAGAAAATGCGTATGACAAGCCAATGGATGTTGAATTTGTAGTAAAACAGAATGTTATTTATATTGTGCAAGCACGCCCGGCAATGCATTATGAACAAACTCCATCATACATTCTAGAAACAGCATTGCAAGAGAGTGATATTCAAGACAGACATTCTGGATTTACTATAGTTTCTGGGGCGTCTGAAGTGTGCGTTATTGCTGATCCAAACGATATTCTTATTAAAGATACTCTTGATGAGGCTGATGCAGATGAAAGACGTACAACAGCAAAAGTTGTATTAGTCAGTTCGTGGGCCTCACCTTTATCTCATGCGGCAGTAAACTTCATGGGAGCAGGTATTCCATGTTTGTATGTTTCTGATAAAGGATTTTTAAATCAATTAGCAGAAAAAGTTTCGCGTGCAACACCATTGGTTGTAGATGTACAAAGACGTCAACTTTATTTATGGGTAAATGATAGTAAAGATATAAACAATCTTATTGTTAAGGGATGGTATGAACATCCAATAGCACGATCGTTTTCTTTAACTGGTACTCAGACGTATAGATCTGTTCATAATTTGTCTGTAGTACCACAAGATGCTGCGCTTATTGCTCGTATGCATGAACTTAAAGATGCATTAGGTACTCCTTCTCAACAAGAACTTTTTGAAGAAATAGAACGTAGAATTTTGGATCGTCTTGTGTTGACGGAAAAACGCACACAAAAAATGCCTAACCTTTGCAACGAACAGTGTCAGACTATTTTTGCGCAGATCAAAGAAAAAATTACTTCTTTGATGAATAATTTTGAAACAGCTTTACAACAAGGCGCAAATCGTTTTGAGCTTCTTTTTTATCATAAAATGCTTGAAGCATTATTATATCAAGATCAAGAAGAAGTTTTGAATGCGTATACCTATAAATGGGTTTTAGATGATTTATACGTCAAGCAGACCCTCTACAATAAAGTAAAAAATGTAAATGTAGATTTATCTTTATTAGAATACGGAAGATATTGCCCTGCATCAGAATTGTTAACATTTTGGAAAGACTTTGTTAATCAAGCTAGTCAAGCAATGGGTAGGGGAGATGATGCATTTGATCAATCAATGAAAAATATTTATGGATTGTTAGATAGTTTGCAGTTGGTAGATGGTATTTCTATTTGGTTTGCAACTCTTTTTTATGCGGCTATAAAGAATCATGATTTTGACTTCACTCAAATAAAAGATATTGTACATGAATTGGGTAATGAGTTTTCAATTGCAACACAAGAATATTTAGCTGTTGTTCAAGAGATACAAGAACTGCTTATGGATGTTAAACAGAGTATGGTTCAGCCGATTACAAAT
>DAOUPL010000024.1 GCA_030626185.1 bacterium
AACAACTAATTCAAATTGATGATGAAAATGCTGTAGAAGAAAAAGAAGATTGGCAAGTTTTTGAATGCCCATGTTTCAAGTATAATCATGGTAAAAATAAATATGAATATAACTATAGTAACTATACTATTGTTTTTAACAACACTGTAAGCCAAATGTTTGCTGATGAAAATTTAACAAAAATAAATTTTCATCAAAGGGAAATAATCGATCACCCATTCATTGATGAATTCCCCTTAGAATTATATCTTTATTATTTCATTCGTGAGACAAATAATGAAAATAATTACGAAGAAATCTTAGATCGATATCTCTTTGAAAATTGGAATCCTCGCACATTTATCTCGACAGAAAACTGGGAATTAATCAAAACAAAAATAAACGAGACACAACACGGCTTTAACACTTTAGAACGCTTACGGAATGAAAGCTTAGGGGAGATTGCTTATTATTTAATATTTTTAGATATTCACAATAATGAAGAATATAACAATTTATCTCAACAAATCTTAAATCGTATAAACAATAATGAGGAATCTGCTATAAATAAATGGAAAAGAGATAACGTTTATGAAGATAGATTTTATTGTGCGGATGAAATAAAAAACTCTATCTCTTTAGAAAATAAATTTTATAATTTTTTCTTGTTTTCTAAAGATGAATATTGTAATTACGACTTAAATGAATCTTACAGACGAAATAAATATTTAATTTATGTAATCGAAAACTTTACAAAAAAAGATGTCATAAAACCATATCTTTACTTTGCACTAGCAACTTTAGCCATCTGTGCCCTTACTGGTGCATACCTATACACAGATCTTAACGAAAAGTTAACTGATTTTGGTTATAACCTAAACTTTGGCCTACCCTTGTTGTTCTATGGCGCATATGCAGTCATCTTATGGAACTTCAAAAAACAAAGAAACATTTATTTTACCAACAAAATTTACACTCCGCTCTTGCGAGACAATTAGAACATCTTTTACACTACAAGCAAAAAAGATGATTTATGAACAAACCATTTATTTATATCGCTAACTGGAAACTGAATGTTTCATACGCACAAGCGCAAGAATTTTTAACCATTCAAGACAACTTAGTTCACACAAATAAGCAAATTATTGTTTGTCCAACGTTCCCATTGCTGCCGATCATGCAACAGCAACTTGCAGAACAAATACAACTTGGTGCACAAAATTGTAGCAATTTTACCAAAGGTTCATACACCGGTGAAGTTGATGCACAAACATTAAACGCAGTTGGTTGTGCCTATTGCATTGTTGGGCACTCTGAACGCAGAACACTATTTGGCGAGACTGATGAGATGATTACACAAAAAGTTGCGTTATTAATCAAAAATAACATAACGCCCATTGTTTGTGTTGGTGAGCAACACAAAAGTACCACCGTACAAACGCAAGAATACCTTGCACAGCAGTTAAACAAACTAAATTTAGATAGTTACAAGCAAAATTCATTAATTATCGCATATGAGCCATCATGGGCAATCGGTGGTGGCAAACTGCCAGACATTACCGACATCACCACAATCATTGAATGGTTGCAAAATTATTGCGCTGATAATCAACTTATTCACACAAAAATCGTATATGGCGGCAGCGTTGATGAAGGCAACATTGTTGCACTAAAACAAATAGCCTCACTAGATGGTGTTATTATCGGAAGCGCAAGTGCTGATTTTCAAAAATTGATAAACATAGTATCCTTATAACTAGTACTGAAATAACGTTATTTATAAGGTTTTATTATGTTGTACGGATTATTATTATCTGGCTATCTTTTTGTTTGTATTTTACTCGTGCTGATTATCTTGATTCAAAAAGGTAAAAGCAGTATCGGTTTAGGCAGTTTAGGCGGTAGCAGCCAAATGCTTTTTGGTGGTGGTACGGGACAAGATATTTTCCAAAAAATTACCTGGGGCCTTGCTGCAATCTTCTTAGTTGGATCATTGTTTTTAGCATTAATGAAATCACAACGAGGACACACGTTAAGTTATGATTACAAACCAACAACTACCCAACAAGAACAACCAACTAAAAAATAGTTACCGATAATACAATAAAAGTAGAGTGCTATGGCAACAAATAACCTTGTGCAACGTTTTTATGTGACTTTCGTAGGAGCTGTTGGCTCACTCGTGTTGCACATCTGCAATCGCATTGGTAATTTTTCCATCTTTTTTTGGCTTGCTGTACAAACTTTATTTACCACGAAGTTTAAATGGCGAAAATTCTTTTTTCAAGCTAATCGCATTGGTGTGGAATCTCTCAATATCGTTGTACTCACTGGTTCGTTTACTGGCATGGTATTTGCATTACAAAGTTATATCGGTTTTCAACGTGTTGGTGGTGAACAGTTTATTGGCGCCGTTGTTGCACTTGGCATGATTCGTGAACTCGGACCAGTTTTAACAGGTTTGATGGTTACTGGTCGTGCTGGATCAGCAATTACTGCTGAAATTGGCACAATGCGAATTACCGAACAAATAGATGCGTTACGCACACTACGCATTAATACTTTGCAATATCTTGTAGTACCACGCATGGTAGCTGGTGTTTTTGTATTGCCATGCTTAACGTTATTTGCAACACTTTTTGGCATTGCTGGTGGATATTTAATTTCTGTACATGTTTTAGAACTCAGCCCCGAAGATTATGTAACAAGTATTAAAAATTTTGTTGTACTAGCTGATATTCGTGGTGGCTTAATAAAATCATCAGTATTCGGCTTAATTTTATCGTGGGTTGGTACGTACAAAGGTTTTTATACTTCTGGTGGTGCGCGTGGTGTTGGCGTTGCTACAACACAAAGTGTGGTAGCAAGTTCAGTTATGATCTTGATTACTAATTACTTTTTGACCAAACTGCTTGAACAATTATAACAAATGAGATTAACGTCATGGCAATTATCAAACTGGTAAATGTAAAAAAACAATTTGGTGACAAAGAAGTCACCAAAGGCGTTAACTTGGAAATTTCACAAGGAAAAATGACAGTTATTATTGGTCAATCTGGTGAGGGCAAATCTGTTTTACTCAAACAAATTATAGGGCTAATAAAACCAACTTCTGGAAACATTTTTGTTGAAGGGGTTGATGTTACTCTGCTTAATCAACGACAAATGAACCAACAATTTAAAAAATTTGGTTATGTTTTTCAATTTGCTGCACTGATTGATTCATTGAATACATTTGAAAATATTGGTGTTACGTTGCTTGAAAACGGTATATCAAAAAAAGACGTAATGCCGATTGTAAAAGAAAAACTACGGCTGGTACATCTTAAAGAAGATACGCTATACAAATATCCAGCAGAACTTTCTGGTGGTATGCGCAAACGTGTTGGCCTTGCACGCACGTTAGTGACTAATCCACACATTGTGCTGTACGATGAGCCTACAACTGGCCTTGACCCAATTACTGCACGCATTATTCATGAATTAATGTATTCCATGCAAAAAAACTTTAACTTAACTTCAGTAATTGTTTCTCATGACATTAATATTTTTAAATACGCTGACCGCGTTGCGTTATTAAGCCAGGGTAAAATTGTACATGTTTGCGATGCAGAAAATATTTGGCAATCAACTAATCCGTATATTTATCAATTTATTCGTGGCCTGACCGAAGGGCCAATCCAAAATGAACTCGGTAAACAAAAAATAAAAGTTTAATTATTTAGCTTGTTTATTCTGACGAATAAGAAAAACTTTGTTGTGTAAAATATAAAAGTTCAGATCCTCTACATATTTTTATGAAATCAATAATTGAATAATTTTTACTTGCAACTTCTTCCATAATTTTTTTCAAACCATTAATTTTATATAAATGACAATAACCATTACCAACATCATAAAGAATTTCTTCATCACAATAAAAAAAAGTTTTTTCACTTAGACGCGCGTTAAAAGAATACAAAATTTCTCCATCAACAACGTTTATTAAAAAAATTTCTCCTTGCCTGTCTTTTAGCAATAAAAGATTATTCGGTAACAAAAAAGACGTTATTAATTTATTAGCAAATCTTTTTTCCCAAAGTTCTTCGACATTTTCCACAAGATCTTCTAATAAGTAAATTGTAACTTCTTCGAGTTCACCATTTAATAACAAAACCCAAGAGTTATACAAAAATTCATCTTGTTTACTAAAAAAAACAAATCCATTATTCATAGCATAAAATTTATCCATACTACCCATTTTTGCTATATCAGCAAATGGTTGACTAATCCGTTGGTTTAAAAAATCAACAATATAAATTTTACCTAAATCGCATTCAACAACAGCAAAAATTCCATTATTAGCACATGGTACAACATTTACTAAATTCAAAAAATCACCATCTTCATCAATATTATTAAATAAAACTTCACTATAGCAGATTCCATCAAGGCCCCATGCACGCATGACATAAGCGGTAGAATCACTGGTTAATGAAAGAGTAATTGCGCAATTATCACCTTGTTTTAAAAAATCATGTCGTCCATGAGCAGGCAATAGTAATTCAATAGTTTTTATCTCATCATCAAAATAACAAATTGAACCATTTTGTAATTTATAAAAACAAACATCGTTGTCACGAGCAAAAAAGACAGTATTAATAATGCGATTCGTTATAGATTCACCAAACGTCATTATAAAATTACCGGTTAAAACACTTGCAAGAGCGTAGTTATAAATCGTTGTTCGCTCTGTTTTTTGAAAAATTTTTTTCAAGTTTTTTGTTTTTTTAGGTTTCTTTGTTCGCTTTTTTATTTCTTCAATTTTTTTGTGATATGCACAAATAACACTATTATCAACAACCTCTATTATATAATTTTTTTTAAGTGCTTTTGCGCTAAAATTTTCTATATCACAGATGTCAGTAATGCCACTAGCAAAAATTTCATGTTGTTTGTACAAAGCAATTAAAAATTCTGTCTGTTTTACACAACGCAAACTACCAGAAATACCGTTATACGAAAGCTCTGGATCAAAATCGTACATCGAAGATAATGAAAACGAAATAAAACAACAACTAAATAAAAATGAATAAAAAATATACTTCATGGCCCCTCTCTCCGCATGAAATATAATACTGTAGTTATTTAAATAAATACTAGAAATTATTTAAATAACTAATAATCACTCATCAAAATCAGCTAACTTGTTCTGTGTAATCATATAAATACGTTTATTTTCTTCCCACCACTCATTTAGTTCTGAAAAATCATATACTCTTTTTCCATCTGAAAGTTCTTCATTTTCTCTATCAACATGCAAGCAATTGCTATTTAGATATTTAATATAAATCATTTTTTTATATATTACGGAGAAAGTATTTATATCAAATAAAACTAAGTAACTACAATTGATTATATTAATATTTAATACAAGTATGTCTTCGTTAATAAAATTAGAAGAAATAAAATCAACACAATCAATTTCAATAGTATTTATTTCTTTTAATTGATAAGTATTATTTTTAGAGGAAAGTAAATTAAATACTGTTAAAATATATTGTATTTCGTCTTCACTTTCTTTATTCTTTTGATGATACTCTGCTACCGTTACACATTTTTTTCCTGATGGATGCAAACAACAACCTAGTAAGCGAGGAATAAAATGTTGAGATAATAATAATTTACCACTTGAATCATACATACACAATATATTTTGAACTCGACCGATTAGTAATGTCTCTCGACCAACAGTACGACGACACAAATTGGTAAAACAACTTTCATCTGGATTTAGAACTAATTTAGGCATATAATTTTCAATGTTTTTAGCCCTAAGTTCTTGTAATAACTCTGATGTAAAAGTGGATGAAGAAATTAACAATAAACAAAGAATGATAATTACCATTATATCGTCCTGTTGTAAAGCCTAGAAGTAATTATTAACACGAACTTAGTATACCGATTCGTCGCTATAATGCAACAATTCAGAATTGTGAAAAATCTTTATACAACAAACTTGGTTGAATGCCAGTGTTGTTTTGATATTTATCGCTTACGTATCGGTGATAATCACCCTCAATAGCGTGATAAAATATCTGACAAATTTCTACATTGGGGTAAATGCGAATTGGTTGCACACAAAACATTTCAAGCGTCCAGTAACCACTAAAGCCAACATCACCAAACCCAGCTGTGATGTGAATAAACAAACCAAGGCGACCAATTGACGATCGTCCTTCAAGCATGGGGACTACACTGTTTGTTTGTGTGTATTCTACCGTCCGTCCTAAGTACAATTTTCCTGGCTCTAAAACCATGCCTGATTCTGGAATAGTGATGCCTTGTATTTTATGTTCTTTTTTCATATCAAGAACAGTATCATTATACATCATCAATTCTGAATGCAATTTTAAGTTATAACTGTTTGGATTAAGTTGTTTTTCAGTAAATGGACGAATAATAATATCGTTATTTTTTACGCGTTTATGAATTTCTTTTCCAGAAAGTATCATAGTGTCCCTTTATCGTAAATAAGTTATACAAAACTATAATACCTATTGTATAAAATATAAAAACAAAAGCATATATTGCCTAACAACAAACTACTGGTACACTAATGATAAGTTATAATTCCATAATATTTTATAATAAAGTGTAAAGGATCTTTGTGGAAAAGATAAACACTGAACAACAAAAAAAACAAATTCAAGAGCTCAGCAATCTGCTACATGGTTTAAAAATTGAAATTAACAAAGTAGTTGTTGGACAAGAAGAAATAATTAATTTTATGATTGTCGCTATTTTGTGCAATGGTCATGTATTGCTCGAAGGTGTTCCTGGTGTTGCAAAAACAACATTAATAAAAGCAATGTCAGAAGCTTTAGGGTTAGACTTTAGTCGTATTCAATTTACCCCCGATCTTTTGCCTAGTGATTTAATTGGCACTTTAATTTTTAATGTAAAAACACAAGAGTTTGAAACAAAAAAAGGCCCATTGTTTGCCAACTTCATTCTTGCTGATGAGATTAATCGCGCACCAGCAAAAGTACAAGCGGCATTGCTAGAATCTATGCAAGAGAGACAAGTTACTATTGGTTCTAATACGTACCCACTTGATAAACCTTTTTTGGTTTTTGCAACACAAAACCCATTAGAACAAGAGGGAACGTATCGTCTACCCGAAGCACAACTTGATCGCTTTTTTTGCAAATTAAATGTAACGTATCCAACTCTTGAACAAGAAATAAAAATTTTAGAAAAACAGGATAAACAAAAAAAACTTGATCAAATTCTTACTAAAAAACAATTAATTGATGCGCAACAACTAGCACAAAGCATTTATGTTGATGAAAAAGTAAAAGATTATATTGCACGTATCGTGTTTGCAACTCGTACACCTGAAAAATATAACTTATCTTCACTAAAACCGTACATAACTTATGGCGTATCACCACGCGCAACTATTGCACTGCATCAAGCATGTCGCGCACATGCATTAGTCAATGGACGTCATTTTGCAACACCCGATGATATCAAATCTATTGCATCATCCGTTTTACGTCATCGTATTATGTTATCGTACCAAGCTGAAGCTGATAATGTTTCGAGTGACGCGATTGTTCAACAAATACTTAACACAGTGCCATCACCATGATAGACAAAAACCCCTTTTTAAAAGGCAAAAAACAAACATCACTCACTTGACAAACCCCATGCGTACACAGTATTGTGGAACCAATAAAACCCGACATAAAGGATAATGGATGAAACATCCATTTTGGATAATAAATAGTTTTCTGGCCTTACTAACTCTCGTTGTCTTGCTGTTTGTATGGCTTTCTGGTGTAAAAATTCCACTTCGTTATGATATGGATCCATTAGAATATGATTATGTTATTACTGATGGTGAACTTGATATTAATCTTCGTAAAATTTATGAAGATGATCTTTTTGACACTTTCGCCAAAGAAACACCAGTTTCACCGGCTATTATTCGTCACGAAATACCTATTCCTCAACCACCACGTGAACAACAAGCATTTGTTGCTAAAAAACCAGAACCTAAATTCTTAGACCCACTTGATATCACATTAAAAGGGGTAATTATTGTTGGCACAAATGAAAGTAAAAATCGCGCGATTATTGCTGATAACAAAACATTAATCGAAACAACATACAAAACGGGTAATTCGATAGAAGATGCACAACTTATCCGTATCTTTGGTAAAAAAGTTTTATTCTTAAGATCTAATGGCCAACAAGAAGTCCTTTATTTGCATGAAGAAGACGCAAAACTAGATCCAGCATATTTACTTGAAAAAGATTGGTCGCAAGTTATAAAAAAAATAAATAATACTACTTATGCTGTTAATCCAACAATTTTTGTACAAAAAATTACCAACCTTGCACGATTTATTGATTTATTAAATATTTCAACTGCGTACAAAGATGGCGAAAGTATTGGTTGCCAAATCGGTAACGTTGCACCAGGATCACTTGGTTACGTTCTTGGATTACAAAAAAATGACATTTTATTATCTGTTAATGATATTCCAACCATAAATACAGATCATCGCATTGATGCATATAAACATGTTATAAATCTGGTAGACGGCGATACCGTTAGTGCTGAAATACAAAGAAATAATGAAAAAATAACATTAATGTATAAATTAGAAAAACCATCAATTAATAAAAAAAATATTGATCAGAAAAACAGCCAAAACAATGTAGGAGCAGATCATTTTTCATCTACTGTGCAGCAAAAACGCATGCATGACAGAAAAATGATGCTTACACATGGCAAAAAACCGGAAATGTAAGGTATGATTGAGTATATTCACAAAAAAAACATAATACATTTTTATCTGTTACTCATCCTTTGCACGTCTTCGTCATTACTTTATGGATCACGAAGAAGTCGACTACGTCGTAAAATGCAACGACAAAAACAAGAACAATTGCAACTTCAACAATCAACAATGCTTGCGTATAACGATCTACCACACGTTATAGAAAATGAATTAGAAAAAGATGTTATTCAAGATGTTGTACAAAGCGATGCAAAAGAAATTGAAGAACTACTCCCACAAAAAGAGCAACTTGCACAAGAAGAAGCACAAATCGAACTATATTTTGAAGATGCTGATCTTAAAAACTTTATCGAACAAATAGCAGATATTTTTGATGTAATTTTTATCACCGATGATGCACTTGATCCAGTTCCACAAGGAAGCAAACCTATTTTGGGTAATAAAATTTCTTATCGTACCAATAAACCTATTTCACAACCACAAGCATGGAATATTTTTAATACGTTTCTCAATATTGCTGGATTTGCCGTTGTTCCTCATCCAACACCAAAAACGTATCAAATTACCTCAATTAATAAAGCAAAAAAATCTTCTGTAAAAGCTTACATTGGTACAAAAATTGAAAACATACCTGATAATAACGAAATTATTAGATATGTTTATTTTGTAGAAAATACTACCGTTCAAGCATTACAACCAATTGTTGAATCGTTGCGTAGCACAACATCTGATGCGTTGCCGTTGCCACAACATCAAGCATATCTCCTTACCGATACTGCTTATAACATCAAAGTATTGGTAAACATTATTCAAGAACTTGATAAAGTGAGCATGCCACAATCAATGTCTGTCGTTAAACTTCGTCACGTTGATGCAAAATATGTTAAAGAGTTGTATGACGAGCTTATTCAAAAGCCTAACACTGGGCAAAACTTTATGCTCAGCAAAAAACAACCTACAATGTTGTTGCCAGAAAATGCACGCATTATTGTTGAGCCACGTACCAATGCATTAATTTTACTTGGTCCACAAAATGCTCTTGATGTTATTGAGAAGTTTATTGTTTCAGAAATTGATGTTGATCCATTACAACCGTATTCACCAGTTCACATCCATCAACTTAAGCACGCTGACGCAGAAACAATTGCAACCATTCTCAATAAAACAACACAGTTTGGTGCTCAAACAGATGCAGGCAAAAGTGGTGGCATTCGCGCTGGTGATAAGTATTTACAGCCAATGTCATTTGTTGCAGAAAAAGCAACTAATAAATTGGTAATTAACGGTCAATACGATGATTATCTACAAGTTAAAGATGTCATCGAAGATCTTGATAAAGCACAACCACAAATCGCTGCTGAAATTTTAATTCTTGCCATTGACGCACAGGCAAGCAAAGAACTTGGCACACAACTACGTAGCAAAGCACCTGGTGGCACTGATGGATTTTTGGGTAAAAATATTGAATTTCAAACATCTGGCCTACGAGCTGGCGGTTCAGCTAGTGGAATTGTTACAAGTGATTCTGAAAAAGGCACACAACGCTTACTTGGCAACTTATTAGAAGTGATAACAGGTAAAGGTGTTGGAAACACAGTTGTTTCACTTGGTAAAGATCTCTTTGGTGTATGGGGCATATTTGATATTTTAGAAACTGTCACTAATACCGAAGTAATTTCTAATCCATTTTTAATCGCAACCAACAACACCCCTGCAAGTGTTTCTTTGGGTGAAGTACGACGAGTGGTTAGTGCAACCATTGTTGGTGGATCAGATAACAATGTTGATGCGCGAGACGATGATGAAGCAAAGCTTTCTGTAGAACTTACCCCACAAATAAATTCTGATGGCATGATTTTACTTAATCTCAAGATTGAAATTAACAATTTTATAAACACACAAGATTTTACTTCTGCAGAAAAACAGACTCGTTTAATACAAACATCAACCATTATTGCTGATAAAGAAATATTGGCACTCGGTGGGCTTATTAGAAATGACATTTCTAACGACATGAGCAAAACACCTATTCTTGGTGACATTCCAATTTTAGGTTGGTTCTTCAAAAATAAACGTAAACAAGAACGTAAAACAAACTTGCTCATTCTTATCTCTACACAAATTTTACAACCAGAAGATCGTCAACGAATGAACCAATACACCAGTGCTCACATTGGTGATTATGAAGGTGATCTTGATCAATTGCGTCATCTTGAAAATTACAAAGATCCAATTCATAAAACATTCTTTGCAGAAACAAAAGATCGTGCAGAAGAAATGGTAGATAGTTTTATATTCAGACGCAAAGATAGCAATATGCATTCACGTAAAAATAAGCGTCGCCAACGAAAAAAAGCACAACAAAAACAAAAAATGATAGAACTTGCACAGCAACAAAAATCACAACGCGAATCAGCTTTACCAATTGAGAAAAAAATGGCAACACAAGAACAAAAGCCTATTCTTGCACAACGCACTCATAATGATCTTGAACAAATGTTGAAAACAAAAAAGCGAACCAATTTATCACTTTCATCGCTTATGGATAGATCATGATAAGAAATGTATTAATTCCTGAACATGTAAATGATCTGTACCTTGTAAAAACAACTATTGTTGGTGTCACCATTACGGGACAACAAATATACACAACACAAGTTGTTGCAACAAACAAAAAGCGCGTTGTTAAAAATCAAACTATTTCTGCTATAGCTGAAAAAACCGATGAAAAAACTCATCAAGAACAAACTATTGATGCCTTAAAAAATGTATTTACCAATCTTTCGTATAATCAAATAATTACCACAATTCCAAGTTCATTTGCTGTGTTTAAGCGATTAACATTACCATTTTCTGATCCTGAACAAATTCGTATGATTGTTGGTTTCGAAGTTGAACCGTTATTGCCTTTTGCACTCAAAGATGCGGTAATCGATTTTATTATTACGCGCCCGGGAGCAAAAAATCAAGATACTGAGATTCTTGTTGCAGCAGTACGTAAAGATCACATTACACAACATCTTGCACTTTTTGAACAAGCTGGTATCCCCGTAACTGCAATCACTATAGATTTTTTTGCGTTGTACGGATTGTTTAATGAAATTAGTGCATACAAAAAAGATGCTTCTAATGCTGTTCTTTTAGATATTGCACACGATTCAACCCGTATTGCACATATCACAAACGGTGACCTCATTATGCTGCGCACATTACCACGCGGTATTCACCATGTTGTGCAAGAAACAGCAAAAAAAAGTTCCACTCAAGAGACAGTTATTCTCGATCATCTTTTACGTTTTGGTTTTCAAAATAGTGAACAAGTATTTACCACAACACTTAACGAAGAATTTATCAAATTAATCAATGAAATACAATTTACTATTTCATCAATGACAGGCACTGCTGATAATACACAACAAGCACCATCTATTTTGCTACTTGGCAACGCTTTACAAATAAATGGCATTGCACAATTTATCAGCGAGCATAGCTCATTATCATGTTCTTCTTTTGAAGTTAATAAAATTATTCAAGATGGCAACATATCATTTATCGACACTATTGGCACACAATACTCAAGCATCTTTAGTTTAGCTGCAGCATTGCCAACTACTATTACTCAAACATTTAATTTACGCAAAGGCGAATTTAGCTTTTTTAATCAA
>DAOUPL010000053.1 GCA_030626185.1 bacterium
ACTGGTATGTTTTTAGAATCATGCCATTATGATCTTTTGATGAATGCACAGTCTCTGGACGTGCTTGCACAATGTACAATTTGCCATCGTTGCCATCTTTTGCCCATTCAACATCGATGGCGGTTTTTTTGTCATATTTTGTAGAATAATGTTTTTCAATGCTTATAACCATGCGTGTAAGTGCAAATACTTCGTCATCAGTCAAACTAAAGTTACTACGCAAATCATCTTCTAGTTTAATTTCTTTAATGTAATCGTCATGATTATTGCCATCGGCGTAAACTAGCGCAACTTCTTTGTTGCCTAATGTTTTTTTAATTAATGGTTTAAAACCTTGTTGCATTGTTGTTTTGTGTACCATAAATTCATCTGGAGTCACCAACCCTTGCACAATACTTTCACCAAGGCCATACGAAGAAGTAACTAACACCACGTCATCAAAACCACTTTCTGTATCTAACGAAAATGCTACACCAGAACTTGCTTTATCTGAACGAATCATTTTTTGCACACCAACGGCAATAGCAACATCAAGTTGATTAAACCCTTTTTCATGACGATAAATAATAGCACGATCAGTAAACAATGATGCGATACACTTTTTATACGTATGCAATAATTGTTCAACACCAACCACATTTAAAAATGTATCTTGTTGCCCAGCAAACGATGCATCCGGTAAATCTTCTGCAGTTGCAGATGAACGTACGGCAACATCGCATTCACCAACACCATACTTTTGTGATAGTTCTTTGTAATAACTTATAATCTCTTTACGTAAATCATCAGGAATAACAATGTCATCAAACAATGCGCGTATTTGTTGTCCTGTTTTGCGTAACACAACCGTATCGGTAATAGTATCACCAACTTCATTAAAAATTTCTGCTATTTTTTCTTGTAAATTATTTTCTTTTAACATGTACCAATAAGCATGCGCAGTGATTGCAAAGCCGTGTGGTACTTCTACGCCCGCTTGTGAAAGATGCTGAATCATTTCCCCCAATGATGCATTTTTACCACCAACAAAAGAAACATCACCCAGGCCAACCTCAGTAAAATTTAATAATAAACGTGTTGCCATATCCCCTTTTCCTATACAAAACACACAACTTAATAAATAAAACAAAGAAATCGATCGAACAATATTCATTTTTTTCTCCTTAAAAGAACATGAGACATGCTCCTAATTTTACGATAAAAGCCACCTTTGCCAAAAATTGTTCTTTTTGAATTTATTTCATAATCTTGTATTCTGGATAATAATTTACTATATCGTATCACCTCTCTACAAAGGAAGGCTTATGCAACCCTCTACGAGATATCTCGTATCTACTGGTTTGGCAATTTTTTCTATGTTCTTTGGCGCGGGTAACTTAATGTACCCATTAGTCGTTGGACTCACATCAGGGCAATACACTACGTTTGGCATGATGGGGTTTTTATTAACTGCAGTATTCTTACCAGTCCTTGGGTTAATTAGCATGATTTTATTTGATGGTAATTATCAAGCATTTTTTGATCGTCTTGGTCACACGCTTGGTAACATATTACTTACCACGTGTGTCATCATCATTGGGCCACTTATTGCAATTCCACGAATTACTACGCTTTCTCATACCATGACGGCACCATTTATTCCTATTACTTTTTTGCAACAATCAACGCCGTTGGCATCATTTATTTTTGCGTGTTTATTTTTAGGAGTCACGTTTTTAGCGACGTATCGCGCAACTAAAGTTGTAAGTATTATTGGCAATGTGATCAGTCCACTTTTATTACTTTCATTAATTACGATTATTGTAAAAGGCATCATAACTGCACAAGACGTTATTGCAACAACAGAAACACCACTCAGTGCATTTGCTAATAACGCAATGCGTGGGTATGAAACACTTGATCTTTTGGGTGCAATCTTTTTCACAACCGTGATTGTAACAACGTTGCGACAAAGCTTTCCGCAAGCATCATCAAAACAGCTTGCAACAGTTGGTCTAAAATCTGGACTTATTGGCACATCGCTCCTTGGCCTTGTCTACGTTGGCATGAGTTATTTAGGTGCGTATCACGGTCATGCGTTTACTGCAATTAACGCTGGAGAACTTTTTAGAGAAATTTCATTTAAAATTCTTGGTTCTCACGGCGCGTTTGTAATTGGCATCGCCGTGCTTATGGCATGCTTGTCTACCGCAATTGCATTAAGCACAATTACCGCACAATTTTTAAAAAACCAATTACAAAAGTATACAAATATCACCATTTCGTACAAATATGCACTAATTACTATTTTGTGCGCATCAATGCCACTATCTGTTTTTGGTCTTGATCAAGTGCTTGCACTCACTGGTAGTGCGATAACCTACATCGGTTATCCAGTAATTATTACGTTAACTATTTGCAACACGTTGCATAAATTAACGGGGTTCAAACCAGTGCTTGTACCAACAATTATTACGTTTGTAGCTGCAACAGCAAAATACTACTGGCTATAAAAAACTTTTTTATTGATCAAAAAAAAGAGCGTCAATCCGGCGTTCTTTTTTTTTGTGCATTTTTTTGATTGACGAACGAAAAAAGTTGGAGTAATCTCGTTGCACAAAATCATTCATTCTTTTTACAGGAGGGACCATGGTCCAACAACAACGATTTTCGCAACGATTTTTAGTCTTAAGCATGTTATGCTTGCTGACGACAAACTCATTTATTCATACAGGTGGAGAAAGTAAAAAATCTTTAATAACTGAGTTAAAAAAATATATACCAAATTTTTTGCTTAAGAAAAAAATTATTAAGCTTGAAACACTTGCGTTAATGTTTGTTGTTTTGACGCCGTATGCTATTGCAAAACGAAACTCGCGAAGCGAAGCGCGCAAACTACGTGAAGAAGAAAATTTATCATGGAAAGATTTCTTTAGTATAAATAAAATTTTTACTAAAGATTATTGGCATCGTGCTAGTTACTTGCTCATTGGTACGTTTGAAAAAGTACGCAAAGATAAATATAAAAAGAAACTTGAAAATGGTGATATTCACGTAAAAGACAAAACAAAATATATTCCGTCAACCGGTTTGTTTTGTGCAATTCATGATATGATTACTGCTCCGCTGAAAGACCTGAATGAGATGATGAAAAACTCTCAAACATTTTATGCTTCTATTATCGCTATTGCATTGTTATTAGCAGTAAATGAAGAGAGTGGCGAAACAACAACAGAATAACACAAAGAGCTTTTTCATAACCTTTTATTGATGGGCACGCTGATTAGCGTGCCCATTTTATTGTTATACACTTTTTATTAAACCAACAAATAATGGATGCGCTTTAAATAAGCGACTCGTAAACTCAGGATGCGCTTGAGTTGCGACAAAGTAACGATGATCTTTTAACTCAATAAATTCAACCAACCGCGTATCATCTGCTCGTTGATGCTCACCACTAACAACTAATCCATGATCTTGTAACGTTGTGATGTATGCTGGATTAACTTCATATCGATGGCGATGACGCTCAGTTACAAAATAACTTTTTTCTTTTTGCTCTAATGCATGTTTACCATACGTTGCATACAAATTTTGCACCAAACTATCTTTTTTTAACTCTGCACGATACGCACCCAATCGCATGCTTGCACCATAACGATTATCAGCTAATAAATTTTTTTGTAACGGCAACATATCAATAATTGGCGCTTGTGTGTCTGTATCAATCTCTGTCGTTTGCGCATCATGTAATCCACACACGTTACGTGCGTATTCCACAACGGCTAACTGTAACCCATAACAAATACCTAAAAATGGAACATTGTTTTTACGCGCATAAGAAATAGCATGCAATTTACCATCAACACCCTTGTTGCCAAAGCCACCAGGAACAATTAACGCGTCACACGATGCTAAAACTTCATCATTAACACAATCTTTTGCATTTAACCAAACTGGCTCAACACGCACTTTGCACGCTACACCGGCGTGCAATAATGCATGAATAATACTTAAATAACTATCCGTAAAATCAAATTCACCCGAATCAACATATTTACCTACAATGCCAACACGCACAACATTATCTGATGAGTTTAGCAACTGTACCGCCTGAGACCATGTATGCCACGAAACTTTTTTTTCTATTTTTGGCATTAATGATAATTTTTTAAATAATTTTTTACTTAGATGTTGTTGTTCAAAAATTAATGGAATTTCATATACCGATTTTACATCAGGTGCAGAAATAATACAATCTAATGACATATGCGAAGCTAATACAATTTTCTCTTTTCGTTCATCATCAAGCGCTTGCGTAGTACGACACACAATAAAATCTGGTAAAATACCATGTTGACCAAGTTGTCTAATTGCCTGTTGTGTTGGCTTAGTTTTCATTTCACCAATATGTTTTGGAACTGGTAAATATGAAACTAACACATGCACAATTGCATTATTGCCATACATTCGCTCAAGACGTTTGAATGCAAACAAATATGGAATGTTTTCATAATCACCAATTGTGCCACCAATTTCTACTACCGCAACATCATACCCTTCAGCTGCTTGCTCTACACGATTAATGACCTCATCAGTAATGTGTGGTATAAATTGTACTGTTTGACCAAGATAGCCACCCGCACGCTCACGATCAATCACTGCTTTATAAATTTGCCCGGTAGTAATGCTATTTTTTTTTGATAATGTTTCATCAATAAAACGTTCATACGTTCCTAAATCTTGGTCTATTTCTCCACCATCATCAGTAACCCAAACTTCACCATGTTCTGTCGGTCGCAACGTACCTGCATCAAAGTTTATGTAAGGATCAATTTTTATCAACGTCGTTGAAAAACCATAAACTTTACAAATACGACCAATTGATGCTGATGTTACTCCTTTACCAATACCAGAAATTACACCACCTGAAACAACTATAAACTTAGTTTGTTTACCCATTTATTCCCTCTTTTTTATAGATTTATACATAAACAATATAAACACAAACTATAGCATAGCTCATGCAATAAAAAAAGAGTGATCATTTATTTTGATCACTCTAAATTTTTTAATTTTTACAGATAAAATTATTCTATAGCAAGAAGCACTTAGGTTTGCGCAAATTTTTAATTTTTGAACAATAATGATAAACTTTTTCTAAGTTATAGGAGATGATTTATGTTATTGAGCTCTGATTTAAGAAAAAGAGTTAT
>DAOUPL010000035.1 GCA_030626185.1 bacterium
AACACTTTAAGCAATGCTGCTTTTTCTTTTTCCACCATTGGTACATTGTCTTCATCAAAGTCAGAAAACTGAATCACACTTTTTGGATGTAACGCATTACTTTCTAATTTTTCCTTGATTATAACAAACTCTTTTTGGATTAATGGAAACTGAGCAAGGGCAGAAATAGATTGTGTTTTACTGTCAGAAATTGTTTTTGCAATAACTTTTTCGGTCTCTTTATTTAATAGCGGAATTTCACCAATTTCGTGTAAATATGATTTTACACTATCAGCAAGATGCAATTTTGAAGCTGCTTGACGTAAATCTTCTTCATCATCATCATCGTCATGATTTTTAGCTGCAATCTTTTTTTTCGTGCCTGTGTCATCTGCACCATCAGTTGACACAACAGTATCACTTGCTTCGACAAGTTCTATTGTTTCTTCTTCAAATAAAGACATCAATTCAACTGCTTCTTTTTCAGTTAAATTATTATCGGTACTAAATTGTACAACTTCTTCAAAAGTTAACGAGCCTTCACGTTTACCGCGCTCAATAAGCTCTTCAACTAACTCTTTATCCACTGATAATTTATCAGAATACGCAATATCTTTACGCTTTGTTTTATCAATAATTTTTTTTGTCTTTTTTACTGTTTTTTTAACCATAATTATCCCTTTTATGATACACCTTTATACACAATAGATGTGCGCCTTAATTCTGAAAAACGCTCTAATAACGCAAGCACAACATCATGTTCACCAGATGCCTTTGCCTGCTCTATCTGTTTTTTTAGTGTATTAACAATAATTTTCCATCGTTTTTTTTGAAACCGTAAAAGTAAGCAATCTAACATTTTTTCATCAATAATATCAGTAACCTCCAAAAGCGTCTTATTGACGTATGATTGCTGCTCATCAGTCAATTTTGCATAAAAAACATCAAATGTTACCTCATCACCCTGATCAACAATAGATTTTAACACTAATAAAGTATCTTTTAAAAAAGATGGTAAATATTCTACCAGGGTAACAACATGGCTATTTTTAATATACGAAACATTATGAATTATAGCAGAAAATAAACTTTTATCAATGTTGTTTATTTCAAATTGCGACACTTTGGTAGTTTTTTCTTGCAAAACAGGCTGATTCCCTGTTTGTGAAGCTGTAATTTTACCATCAAACACCACACATCGCTCTAGTTCTTGCAAAATCGCACTACGAGAAAGATCCAACGCTTGTGCTGCAGTATCAGCAATTAATTCACGCTTGAGCGGATCGTTAATCTTTGCCACTTGTTGCAATAATGTGCGAATAGCAGAAAGCTTTGTTCTTAATGATTGATTAGCAACATCAGCGCTAACTGATTGCACCACAAAGCTAAAAATATCTTTTGCTTGCTTGATCAATGCATCTAAAGACGAATGTTGTAACAAATACGTTGCTGGATCATCGCCATCAGGCAAAGAAATAACATACAATTCAAGATCAACTTGCCAACACAAATTTACCAAGCGCATAATTGCTTTGTGCCCCGCAGCATCAGCATCGTACAACACATACAATTTGGTTGCATGACGTGCTAACAGCGCAAGATGATCTTTTGTGCACGCAGTGCCCAACGTTGCAACAGTATTTTTATACCCATGTTGCACCATTGCCAAACAATCGGTATACCCTTCAACTAAAAAAACTTTTTCTGATTGTTGAATCTCTTTTTTTGCCTGATTAAACCCAAACAACAATGAGCCTTTATGAAAATAATTACTTTCTCGTGAGTTATAATATTTTGGTCGTTTATCTTTTAGAGCCAAAACTCTACCGCCAAATGCACAATATCTACCAACAACATCGGTGATCGGAAACAATAACCGCTCTTCAAATGCTGAATACAACACATTATTGCCACGACGTAAAATATTCGCATTTAGTAAATCTTCTACCAAAACTTGTTGTTTTGCACAATAACGCACTAGTCGTTGAACTGATGCTAAACCACCAGGAAAATACCCTAACGCAAATTGTTTAATAATTTCATCACTGAACCCACGTTTATGCAGATAAGCCAACACAGAGCTATTTTTTAATAATTGTTCATGGCACCATTGCACAAACAACGTACACGTTATAAAATAACGTTCTTTTTTACCATGATCTTCACTTGATGGTGCAACATGATTAAACTGCGACACATCAATGCTATACCGTTCGGCCAATAATCGTGCTGCTTGCAACGCAGAACATTGTTCAATTTTTTCTACAAACGCAATAACATCGCCATTAATTTGACAGCCAAAACAATGAAATATTCCTTTATCAGGACTCACGGTAAATGAACCAGTGCGCTCTTGATGAAACGGGCATTGGCCTTTAAAATATGATCCTGCGCGCTTAAGCTTTGTATGTTGCATTACAACATCCAATAACGAAACACGCTGTTTTACATACAAAAAAATATTCATAACGCACGCTCTTTACAAAAATATGAGTACCAAGTGCTGTATAACAAATAACTCATCGCTACACCCATCACGCATAATGCAATAACTTGATTTGATGAAAATACACCAAACAACATATCACGATCGTTACGCAAAAAACCTGTGCTAAACCGTATTGTGCTTGATAAAAACAAATAACAACTAAGTAATTGTCCATCACGTACAAGATAAACCCGTGCTACTTTATGCATAAAAATAAACAAGATCATATCTAATAAAAATGTATACAATTGTATTGGATGCAGCGGAATATGCAACGGTGCTAAACTATTAACATCAGTGTAAACTACATGCATCCATGATGTAGTCACAAGACCACCACAACATCCGGCAAAAAAGCAACCGAGTCGCGCTACTCCTTGAACAATTGGTGCATACAATGCGACAAGATCAAAAAAGGATAAAATAGAAATAGAATGCCAATACAAATATAAAGAAACAGACAATAATACCAACAACACACTACCTAACTCAGAACCGCCACCTTTCCACATAGAAATCACTTCATACCAACTAGATAATGTGTGCCATTCTTGTAAAATATAAAGTAATCGAGCGCCAACAACACCTGCTATAATGCCTATAAATAAAATAGTAGAAAAATAATCCTGTAACCCAAGAGTCTTAAATCTTTTATCTTTTTGTATAAAGTAAAGAAACAAATAAAAGCCTATCGCAATCATTAATCCATACGAATGTATCGCAAATGGCCCATAAAGTGGTAATAAAATACGCCAACCCATAAAACACACTCAAAATAAGAATCAACACTGGTTATTAGTATACGATATTATGCAATAAAATGAATTAATTACTTTAACGCCGCAATGGTAATATTTCGTCGTTTTTCGCCACTGTCTCGACGGTATGAACAAAATTGCTCAGAACAATGTGTGCACTGGTTGTACGTCAGTAAAATATTTTTTTTCAACACACCCAATTGCGCAAGTAATAACTTATTAAAGAGAGATAAATTAAAGAAAGTTTTGCCTTGTCTGCGCTCAAATGTTTGATCCCCAAAAGAATATTTTTTTGCTTGTGCAGCTACGTCATTGCCAACTTCGTAACAACAAACTTTTATCGATGGTCCAAAAAAACATTGTAGCGATTGGGGATTAGTGTTGTATTTTTTTTGCATCGTCTCAATAGCATTTTTTACAACACCATTTACTGACCCTCGCCACCCGGCATGCACAACCGCAACAACATGATTAATCACATCATAAAGCACAATTGGCAAACAATCTGCCGTTACCACCCCAAGGCCAACATCATGCCCATCAGTGATCAAATAATCACCTTCATGCGCAAATGACATAAAGTTTGTACCACTCTCATGCGTGATACATTCACCTTGTGCACTGTGAACTTGTTTTAAAAAGTATAGTTCTTGACACTTAATTTGTTTTTGAATATCAGCAAATAATTGATAATCAATAAGTGTATGAGGTTTTTCCCCAACAGGATAATTATCTGTTGAAAGACTGTTTTTTTTATCACCAAAAAAGATACGTAGTGATGACGTGTTATGAATAACCATAATAATAAAGCCCCACTATTTTGCAGGGCTTTTAGTTATAATACTTTATGAATTAGTTCTTGTAGTAACAGTTACTATAAGTTTACGATTATTATTTTTTTTTATGCAAGAAGAACACTCTTTCTTATAAAAATCATGTATACAACAATGATTTAAATTATGACGGCGTAATTCACGTAAACGCTTTTGCTCTTGCTCAAAACGTTGTCGCTCTAAACGCATACGCTCACGCTCTATTCTCATACGTTCTTTTGCTATCCGATCTTGCTCACAACGATACACATCGTTTTGATATTCTGCAGATGATTTAACCGCGTTTGCAATGTAACGTAAATTATCTTCTAACTGACACGCATAACCATAACGAGTTGTAAACTTCTTCGCTTGTCCTTTGGTATAGTACAAACTGTCAGCAGATCTTTTAACTTTATTTACGTAATCTATAAATGGATATTTACCACCCCAATTAACAATATACGGCTTAATGTGATCCATAATTGCATAAATTGAACCACCAAACTGTGTAATAACGCTTAATTCATTAAGATACGTTTTGCGCAAATCTGCTTCTTTTTCAAAAACTTTAAAGTAACCACCAAAGTTATTCAAGAATGCAACACACGCATCAAGTTCTTTGAGTCTATCACGCAAACCACTTAATGCACGTTGTGCGCGGTCACGCAACACGCGATCTTCGTGTGATAAATCATAACTATGTTCTCTACGAATCTTATCAAGAACTTTTTCAACTGCATTACGCGCAGAAACTGATCTTGAGCGACAAGCTTTAATCTCACGTGCAATATCACTCATTTTATAACCAGCATCTAAACAACGTATTGCTGTTTGATATAAACGATCTTCATTTTGAAAACGGTTACACACATCAATAACACCGTCAACTATGCTATCTAGCTTTTGCAATGCATGATCAGCTTTTCTGATTTCGCTATCTGCTCGCTCAATCTTTTTTACATCGTCTTCTGAAAGTAACCATGCTACACCACCAATAACCGCTGCACCAGCCATAACACTACCACAGACACATGCAACATCTTGCCAAAAGTCTGTTTTTGTGTTTGTAGGCGCAATTAAACATGTTACCAATACTGCCAATCCCAATTTTTGTGAAAATCTCATGTTGTTTTTCATGGATTCCTCCGATAGGTTTAAAGAAAAAAATCACCTTATGATTTAGGTTATCCGATCTCTTTTATTTGTCAAAAGGGCATAGAAACAGCACAATACACGTTAAAATTGCAAAATTTTACAGTTTGAAAAATAGTAAAATCTTATCCCGCTTGACACAACGTGGACATATTCTAGACTACTTGAGTTGTAAATTTCAACCAACTAAAGGAGTCCACAATGAACAAACGTCTTTTATCTTTATACATGCTTATCTCGTTATCAGCACATGCAAATTTTACAGATATTTTTACAAAAGAAGGTCGTCAAAAAAGAAAATACAATAAACAAATCGAACAAGCTCAACAAGAACAAGAAACAAAAATTCTTAGCAAGTTTGATCAGTTTGAAAAGATGATAAGAGAAAAGGATATTGCTTATATTGATTTTATTTTTGTCTCAAAAGATGGCGAACTCAAAGGCCTTACTCAACCAATTAAACATGCGTTTAAAACAATACAAAATGGTGCATTTTTTGATGGATCATCAATCCCTGGCTTTACCTCTATCGACAACAGCGATTTACTATTCTGCCCAGATTTAAAAAGTTTTCGTTTAGCCCCCTATACGCACAACGACAAAAACATTGGTCAAATGTTCTGTTTTGTACATGAATCTTTAAGTAATCCTCATCCATCTGATCCAAGATCAATATTAAAAAATGTGCTTAATCGCGCACATAAAATGGGATACGAGTTCTTGGTTGGTCCTGAAATCGAATTTTTCTTATTTGAAAAAGATGCGGGCGATCAATATATTCCAGTAGATACACAAAAATACTTTGATCATAAACAACCACCTTGCATTCGTAATCTTAAACTTGATCTTTTTGATCGTCTAGCAATGCAAAATATTGATTACGAAAAAATGCATTGTGAGGTTGCAAAAGGCCAACATGAAATAAGTGTAAAATATGGTGATGCGCTAGTAATCGCTGATGAAATTATGCTCATACGTGAAACAATAGAAAATACTGCCGAAGATCATAACATGATCGCAAGCTTTTTAGCAAAACCAATTGATGGTGAAAATGGTAGCGGCATGCATGTTCACTTTAGTTTGTATGATACAAAAAATGACACCAATGCTTTTTATGACGATAAAGATGAATTATATTTATCTGAAACTGCTAAAAAGTTTATCGCTGGTGTATTACATCACATCGATGCAATTACTGCATTTGCAAATAGTCACGAAAACTCATACAAGCGATTGGTTCCTGGTTATGAAGCACCAATTTATCCTTGTTGGGGCGCACGCAATCGCAGTGCATTAATTCGCATTCCATTTATACAAAAAGATACGCCAAAAGCCACTCGAGCAGAACTACGCTCACCAGATTCATTATGCAATCCATACTTGTTGTTTGCAGCAATGTTAGAAGCTGGTCTTGACGGTATTGAAAACAATCTTGAACTTGTTGATCCTGTTGAAGAAAACGTGTACCGCATGACCACAGAAGAACGTAAAGCACGAAATATTAACACATTGCCGACATCTCTTGATGAAGCGCTTCGCGCATTGGGAATGAATAAAATGTTACGAAAATTTATTCAATAAAGTTTGATCGTTTGAGCCATTGACAGATGATTTGCCAATTGCTAAAGTAAACAACAATTGTTGAACTCTTTTATGTAATCTTGCAAATTTTTAATGTCCCTAAAGAACAATGCATAAGTATTGTTCACCCCCCTAGCCCTTCAACTTGTATTCAAGTTGAGGGGTTTTTTATAAACTGTTTATTTTTAACTAACCGATAATCACAAACCATTTCGTAATAATCATCATCAACTTGTGTACAAACAATTTTCGTGCACCGCACAGGCACTCGTTGTTGATACAGTTGTGTATGCAATTGTACAAAATTAGTAAGTTTTGCCGTTGTGTTAACGGTAATTGGCGTAACTTTATACGTTGGTTTGTTGTGTGCGGTATGTAAGTTATAACGCTTTACTTCAATTTTTTTATTACTAATGCATGACAAAAATTTTGACACCGTATTATTTGATACATGTTTTGCTACTGGCATATGCACATTAAATTCTGCCAAAATATCTTCTAGACGAGAACAGATCATTTGCACATTAACCATATCCGCGTACTGTTGATTGTTTTTGTTTATATTGTTTTGCATTGCGGATAAATAATGTTCAATTGGCTGATAAATACACAACCACCACACAATAACACCAATTGTCAGCACGCTGATAATACGAAAACATTGTGCTATAACAGTATTATTTAAAAAAACATTATTTATCATGTGGTCACTTCAATCCATTGTAAAGGATCAATTGGTACATTATTAATAAGTGTTTCCCAGTGTACATGATAACCAGTTGCATAACCACTTTTACCAATTGTGCCAACAGGATTGCCTTGTACAACAAGATCGCCAATATCAATATCTGCAAACTCATCTAAATGACACATCATTGATAATATTCCCCACCCATGATCAAGAATTACTGTGTTGCCGTTGGCAGCAAAACGTTCTTTTAATACCACAACACCATTATGTGGTGCCCACACAACACTCTTTGGTGTATTGATGATATCTAATGCCTTGTGTGCATAGCGTCCTTTGTATTGCGTTGTACGAATAGTACCAAAATCACACGTAATACGATCGATATCTATCGGTGAACAAAATTGTCCTCGCCATAACTTTTGTTGCACAGAAGATTGCGTTAATTGTTCTATTATTTGTTCAAGCTCTTTTGATTCGCGACCAAGTTCGTTTTCTTGTGCGATCTTTTCTGATCCTACGCGCAAATATTGTTTTTTAAATGGATAACGCACAACTTCAAACACTTGATCTAGATGTTTTGTTACACCAAGGTTATCAGTCACATCCAACGCTAACGTATAATGCCCTGCGCGTTCTTCACATGCCACGGGAATAAATGATTCATACGTATAAGAATTTTGTGATTCAGTAAAACATGGATAACGACGAGAAAAAACATTTACATAAGCTTCTTTTATTGGTTTATTAACGTCAAACATTATACGCATTGTTCGCCCTTGCAACACGCGCGCTTCTTCATCTTTTTTGTGTACATTAACTTGTAATGGCTTATTATCAGTATTAATTTTTATCGTATGCGACAAATTATTGCGATTGTACGTATTATCAATAAACGAAAATCTAATTTCATGTTTACCATCACCAACTTCTTTTGCGGGAATAAGCACAGGATAATCTTGATGTCTATTTTTTATGTACATGTTATCGATTAAACGTTTATTATCAAACCAAACAGAAAGCTCACCTGCTTTATCACTTGCAACAACACAAGGGATATCCCCACAATAATACCCATCATTTTGCACACCAATTATTTGCACGCTTGGCGACGCTTGATCAAAAAAGTAGCCATAAGCATACCAGCCAAACCACGTAACCACCAAACAACCCAAACCGTTGATTAAATAGCGCTTTTTCATCACCATAACTCCTCTTTAACGATTCTACGCTTCTTTTTTATCCATCATAGCTTGTTTGCAACTTACAGTAAATGTATTAAAACTAAAAAAACTCATAAAAGACCATTAAATCGTTACTTTACAGACCCTTTTGACCTTTTTTACAATATGAAATAAAATTAGTTATTAAAGTATAAAAACTAAATGGGAGTTATTTATGTTTAAATTTTTCGCATCATTAATTATTGTTTATTCTCTGAGTGGTCACTTTTTAGCACCAAAAGTTACCATTAATTCATTAAATACCGCTACTATCGAACGTTTTCAAGATAATGATAACAAAACAATCACTCCGACACGCGCTATTGTTGAATCTATGCGATCAGGTGCATTTAATAAGAATAACACTCCGTTATTTGCAACAATCAAAGATAAAAACGATAAAACAAAGATTATCGAAACCATAAAAATTATTCCTGGCGTTACTATTGATGAAAACGACGAATGGGTTACTTTGGTGAGTCGTGGTGGAAAAAATTTAATTAGACGCCGCATGAATGGATTACTCGTAAGCTATGGTGGATTACGCACACAAACTATCGCAACGAAGAAAATTATAACTTTCAACTTTTTTGATGCATTGCACAACGCTGCTTATGGACAAAAACATGATATAGAAAGTATTCAATGTTTATATCATGAAATACAACGTCAACAACCAAAGATAAATTGTATATTGTTTGGTGATTCATTAGGTGCAATTAGAGCGCTAAATTTTCTATCTCAAGAAATAGATACCGCTAACGTAAAAGGAGTAATATTAATTGTTCAACCACTATC
>DAOUPL010000048.1 GCA_030626185.1 bacterium
CACCAACCACTCGACGAAATACTACATCACTAGATGTTTGTAAATTTGCTAGCTTCAATTTTATTCTCCCGTAAAAAAATCATTCTTAATATAGCATTTTTTTACTGTTTCGGAAGAGGTCTATTATTAGTTTCGTTTTTTAGATTAAATTTGTATAAATTCCAGTTACTGTTATTTTCTTCAAAAATATATTTGGTTTGTAATTTGGTTAGTTGATTTTTTTCTTTAGAAAAACTATCAAAAACATCTATGTATTCACCTGTTGGTAAGTGATAAATCAGATAGCGTAATCTTGCGTTACGAGTATTTTGTTTTACTGTTATTACAATAAAGGGAAAATATGAATCGGTCATTAAGATTTTTTCATTTCTACTTGGGAACCTATTGTATAGGATGTTTAATGATGGAAATATCTTATGATTGTGAATGTCAATTGGATGCAATATGAGTTTCTTTTTTTCTTTATGGTTGTACCAAGATTCATTTTTTATATAACTTGTTGTATCAATAATAATTTCTTCAGCGATAATAAATTGTGGTTGTTCATAGTCATTTTCTTCTTCTTCAGAGTCGCTAAAAGAAGAAGAGTCACTTGCGCTAATCGGTGCAGCAGCAAAAACAACAAATGCTAAAAGATAAAAATGGAGCGATTGTGTTTTCATGGTGAATTCTTTATCTTAATTACTAGTAATCATTTTGTTAATGATACAATTTTTTTGCACAAAGGGGTATAGGGATGCAAAAAATATATTTTTTCTATTCAATTTTTTTGGTGGCATTTTTTTCTTTACACGCTGAAGAACAATCAGTTGTGCAGACAAAGCAAGACTTGGTTGAGCAATCGCATGATTTGATTTGGAATGAGTTTCCTGCATTTGCAAAAAAGCACTGGCGACAAGCAGAAAACAATTTAGAAACACAAACAGTTTATTTTCAAGGATTGTTTGGTTCAGAAGCAGCCGGGTGCCGTTATGCTGGTGAGTATGGGGTGATTTTACCAACGAATGAATACGCAGTGCACAAATGTGGTGGTGAGATTATCTTAAACGTATTTACTGGCCCAGTTATTGAAGAAGTAAGACCTATTCAACAAAAGGGTTGGAAAAAATGGAATCCATTATACGTAGCACAAGAGTTAATTGCAGACATTGCACACAAATATTATATCGGTGGTATTCAAGTTTATGAAACAAAAAATGTTTCTGAAGGAATTAGAAACAGATTTACGTTTATCGATCTCGTATTAGAAGGTCAATCGTTAAAGCGTCACGCAACATACATAACACGTATTAGTTTAGGGCAAGGTGGTGATATTAAAAATCATGTGCGAAAAATGAAAGCGTTACGTGATCAAACACCAGTTGAAGATGAGCAAAAAGAGAATATTAATGTTATTTTGTTTGGTGACTCTCGCGGATCAGCAGCGACGTTTATTGCCTATGCGACTAACTGGAATAATGATAAAACGGTAGATTCATTGCTTGGTGATGATGATCAAACAATAATTGAAGATTTATACAAAGATGTAAAATTGGTTATTACAGAAGCTATTTTTGAAGATGTAGAAGAAGCGCTTGCGCATCATGGGCCATTACGTTTTAGACCGTTTGGTTTCAATATTTTAAAACCTGCTCAATGGTTAACGCATTCATTTACGTGGTTGTTAAGTTCGTATGTGCCATGGGGTGAGAGTCCTGTGGGTGTTGCAGATCTTTTTCCAAAAACAACACCAATAGTGTTGGTGACTTCTGATGGCGACACATTGGTTCCAGCTCATAGCACAAAAGCACTTGCGCAAAAATTAGTTGATCTTGGTCATCCACATGTGTATTTGATCAATTTAAAAGAAGTTGATCATGTGCAGTATGCGTTTGGCAACACAAAAGATCGTTGGTATTACCAAGTAGCGATTCATGCAATTTATAAAAAACATGGCTTGCCGTACATTCCAGAGTATGCTGAGCTTGGTGATCAGATTATGGATGTGTTGTGGGTTTCACAACATGTGTAAAAGTAGTAAAAAAGCTTGAGTTAAAAAGTTTTTTGTTGCGGTTTCTTTTTGTTTTGCATACCATTAAAAATGTTATTTTAATTACTTTTTTGCTTCATAGGAATAAGCATGAAAAAAAAATTACATTTTAGTCGTCTTTTGTGTTTATCATTGTTGTTGTGTGTTGTGCACAATGTAAAGACAATGCTTTCAAGTCGTGAAGATATTCGTCTTGTTGAAATTGTTAGAGCAATTTTAGAAAGTCAAAATCCAGAATTGCTTATGCTTAGTTTTGCTAATGCGCAGTGTGCTAGACGTGATAAATACGTGGATGAGAGTTGTACCGTAGTAGACAGTCCAATTTTTCATCAGATTCAATCAGTAGTAACAAAAGATTTAATTATTGGGGGTATTTATTTTGGAGATATTTTTGTGGAAGGTTTTAATGAGGACACAGAAGATGTGATTAATGGGCTAGTAGCTATGCGAGTAAGTAGACTGGGTACCTGGGTGTTTAATTTTTTAAATAAGGATGAAGAAACTTTAGTAAGTATTTGTCATAATATTTGTTCTAAAGCTTTGTTCGATAGCTCAATACGTTTTGTTCGTGATAATATTGATTCTGGCCAGAAAGAAGGGTTTTATCGTGAGAATATTTTATGGAGAAATGGAGTATGTGCATATTTGCGAGTAGCAAATGCTCAAGAGAAAATTATGGCTTTAAAATAAAAATAATTATTTAGTAAAAAAACTGTAGTAAAAACTATGGTTTTTTTTGTGTAACTTTTTACGAAAAGTTTTTCTGTGATCGCTTTAATCGATGAAACGTAATTGCAAAGTGATGCGCATAATCGCGTAATTGCAACAATAATCGATGGCCATCGTTTTGTTGATTGAGTTTAATGCCTTCTGGGTGAGCAGTGCAAAATAATGTTTCTTCACGTTTGGCTAAACTTGCCAATGGCACATGATCAGGAATGAGCTCTCGTACGGCGTTGCGTTGGCCTTTGCCACCATCAATGAGCACAAGATCAGGATAATCACCATTTTTGTAGCGTCGTTGTACAATCTCGTGCAACGCAGCATAATCGTTTTGTTGATTGATGTTTTTGATGTTGAAATGGCGAAATTTTTTCTTTTCTGGTTTGCCGTTAGTGAATCGTACACATGAGCCAACGAGTGATAAACTTTGAAAGTGTGAAATATCAAAACAATCAATGGTGTTTATTGGCGTGTCGCTTTGTAATAATTCTTGTAGCAACAGTGTATGTTCTTCACTGTTGTGAGCAACTTTTTCATGATGTTCGTTGACCGTTGCACGTGCGATGGCATTAATAAAGTTTGTTGCATTAAAGTGCAATTTTAGTGTTGCAAATATTTGGTCAACGTCGTTGATGTAGCGTGTTAAGTTGCGTGCTTTTTCAAATTCAAATTGTTCGTTATACACAGAAATTTGTGCTTTGAGTGATTTTATAAAAGATTGTTTGTGTTGTTTGAGTGCATCTTTTGCGAGCGCAATGCGTAACAAATATTCATTTTTATCAAAGTCTGGCTTACAACTACCACAACAAGTGCCAATGTGATAACGCAAGCATCCATGTTCGATTTTTTTATTGCAATGGTACAAATTAAATGTTTTTTGTAAAAAGTAAGAAGTTGCACGTGCGGATTTTTTGTTTAAAAATGGACCAAAATAAATACCTTTATCTTTCTTGTTACGTACCAATGTCATTTGTGGCGGTACATCTTTAGTAAACAAAATATAGGCAAATGGCTGGCCATCTTTCATAAGACGATTAAATGGTGGTTGGTATTGTTGAATTAATCTTGTTTCAAGCAACAACGCTTCTTTTTCTGTGTTGGTTACAATATGCTCGATGTGATCGTACGCATTAATGAGTTCGTGTACTTTTGTGTCAGTATTGCTTGGATTAAAGTATGAGCGTACACGATCGCGTAATGATTTGGCTTTGCCGATGTACAAAATATTGTGGTGCTCATCCTTAAAAAGATAAACCCCACAACTTGTTGGGAGTTGCTTATACGTGGTACGTGAATTTGTATGTGTCATTGATCTGATCGGTGATTGCTAAAAATGCTTTAATTGGATTGTTGCCAGCATACCGTGCATGCTCTAGAAGTTCAAGGCCTTGTTGTGCGTATTGCTCGTTGTGTGGTGCACCAAGATGTTGATAAAAAGCATGCGTTATAAATTTTGTAGATTCATCTTGACCAATGCGCCCGTGGCGTAAATCTTTATTTTTCACGAGGTGTAAGTAAACAGTATTGTTTTTGTTTAATTGATTAACAAAATAGATTATGCCATCGTTGTTTACAATGGGATCAGTATCAACCAGGTGATAAATTATAATAGTCTGATTTTTTATCTTTGTAAGTTGTTGTAATAGTTTGCGTTCAATTTTTTTGCTGTAATTAGGAAAAATTAATTTGTTTCTGAATAAACTGTTAACAAGTCCTTGTGTTGCACGATTGCCAAAGAAAAAGTTTTTTAAGCGTGTTTTTGCGCATGCTTGTGCAATGTGATCAAGTGAAATTGTTGGTGAAAAAAGCAACATGCCAGCAACTGGTTGATTAATAGTTTGTGCATAATGCAAAATTGTCATCGCACCCATGCATTCGCCGAGCAAAAAAATCTTTGTAGATTTATTGGTAACTTGTTGATGAACACGGCGTAAACTTTGTTGATCAATATATTGACTAAAGTTAAATGTTTTCATGTCGTCAAACCAATCAAACGTGATGGTTGTTGGCGTTGTAATAGCCTCATCACGTAAAAAGCGATAGATTGTGAGTAAGCATTTACCCATTCGTGGCTTATTTAGATTCATTGTGCCTCTAAAACCACGGCATAGAATAGTAACCCATTCATCGTTGTTATCAATAATAATGTTTGGTTCTACGCTAACGCGACTTACAATATTTTTTTGTTCATCTTGCGTTTTAACGTTAACGATATATTTTTCGTTAAATGTTTTTTCTTCTATTTTTTCTACTACGTCTGCAACAGGTAAAATTACATGATCATCTGATGGCGTAACAAAGTTGATTGTCATGATATTTAGCGTTTGGTTGTTAATAATTGGTTGTTTTGTTTGTGTATTAAAAATAGTTGTGATTAAAGTAGTTAGTAAAAATAATTGTTTTTTCATAAAATAAACCTCCATTTATGATTTATTGTTTATATTTATTATTTATTTGATCAGTAACGGCCAAAAAGGCTTTTACTGGATCTTTGCCCGCTTGACGTGCGTGCTCGATAAGCTGTTGCCCTTGTTGTGCATATTCTGCGTTATGTGGCGCACTGCGGTGCTTATAAAATGCGTGATTAACTAACTTTACTGACTCATGCTCAATTACATTTTCATGAATTAAATCTTTGTCGATAATTAAGTTAAGGTAAATTGTATTTGTGCCATTTTTACTTAATAGTTCAATAAGTTCTAAAATAGTATCGTTATCTACTACAACATCAGTATCAACAAGATGATGGATTACAATGTGCTGATTGGTTATTTTACTTGTTTGTTGTCGTAAGTTGTATTCGATAAAGGGGCTATGCAGTAAAAAAGTGGTAATAAAAAATCCATAATTTAATAGATGTAATTTTTCAGGTAGTTTAAAATATTTTCTCGTAAGAGTTCTTGAAGCGTGCCACATTGATAGTGGTGGAACA
>DAOUPL010000032.1 GCA_030626185.1 bacterium
AGCAAAACATTGCAATAAACGTATCACACATTGATTATCAAAATGCTATTATTCTCACGCCAGATTTTGATGCTTTTACCGTGATTAAAAGTGAAAAACCAGAACTTGATACCGAGTTGACTATTTCTCAATGGGGTATAGAAAACACTTACTTTTTTTATAAACTAAGCAATTTTTTAACCGATTTTGGTATTACTGATTATATTCGCCAACAAGGGTTTCCATTTTTGTATTTTAATATTCATATTCGGCGCCATTTTATTGATCCATTTATTATAAGTTTTTTGCCAATAATCATTATCTTATTTATTATCTTTTCTCTTTTATTGATTGCTGGACTTAAAGAAAATCAAAAAGGTTTGGCAACACTTATTATTCGTCTATCATCAGGAATCTTTTTCTCTGCTGCTATCGCGCACCAAACTTTCCAACGTACTGTTCACGCCGAAGAAATAACCTATTTTGAACACTTTTTCTTTATGCTCTATGTTGTCATTTTACTCACCACAATCAATGGTATGCTGTATGGAACAAAAAAAGGAGGCTGGTTTATTCTTTTTAAACAGAACTTACTTCCTCGACTTTTATTTTGGCCATCGGTAATGAGCTTTATTTTGATTATTACGCTGGTATTTTTTTATTAAAGCTTATGCAATAATCACTTTTACAAATTACTCGCTCTATTTTTTAAATTTATTAATTTATCATCCAGAACCAGGGTGCTCATATATTGCCCACTCAAAATCATTTCGAAAATCTTCATCGGTAAATTTTTCTTTAAACTTTTCCACTATGTTACAAACTTTTTTCAACGGCATTTTTTTTCCTACGTACAACCATCCCACATAAGTTATAGCCTGAAATTTATATTCGTTATACGGTAAATCTGGACTCATTTTTTTTAAAAGATTTATTAAATACTTTATTGCACCATTTTTTATAAATACTTCTTTACAATATTCAGAATTGCTCTTACATATATCATATGAACGAGTACCTATACGTAAACTTTTATTTTCACAAGGAAAGCTAGGATTATACTCAGAAGATAATTTTTCAAATAAATTTATTCTATTCAATTCTGCATATATAAACATTACAAGCAGTACAAATACTTAAAAAAATAATAAACCACAGTTTTTTCATACTAAGTCTCCGTAATTTGATACCATAAGGCAAACAATAAACTAAGTTACAATTCCATGCTTGCTAGCTTGTTTACGTGAGTATGAACGCAACACAACTCGAGATAAATATTCGTTACGTGTTTCTATAACGCTATCTTCTTCAACTAAATTAAACACAATTGATTTATTTTGTTTAATTTCATTTTTTAGTTGTTTATAAAATGCATCTGATAATAACGTAGCGGTATAATCGATAAAACGACAATATGAGCTTGTTAATGAATTATAAAAATCATCTAGTAAATTTATATCATCCAAAAGATCATCTTCAAAAAACTTTGTTAACTTCTGCGCTATTTCTTCAACATTACGCCATGTTTCAATACCATCTTCTGGAGACCAGATTAATCTATCCAAATGTGTTTCTATAAATCTTACTAACTCATAATGTAATTGCATTAATTCAAATTCTTTTTTTATCGACGGATTTAATGTAACTGCCATTTCACGCAAAAATGCTGTAGGATCTAATTGAAAAGAATCGTATTTATTGGAAAAATCACCTATTAAAAGTTCTACATGCTTTTCTTTTAAACGATCAAGCATATTGTCTTCTATGGGATAACGCTCCTCATCGTTACAATCTAAACAACTATTTTCAATATCTTCTAACATTATTGGTAATACCTTTAATAAAGTCAAAAAAGAATATGGATTAATAAAATCAGATCGTTTACCAATAGTATTAAGTGTCTTAAAAACCGCACGTAATGTTTGCGCTTTTATGATTTCACAAGTCTCTATCTCTTTTATTTCTAGCAATGTATCTGCTAGAACACCAAGCTGATCGTGTTTATATCTTTCAGAAAAAATTGATGCTCTAAATTGTCTAAAACAATCTGCCTGACAAAGACTAAAAAAACTAACTACATAAAATAATACATAATTTTTGTTCATAAAATATTCCTTTACTTTATCCCTTTAGCGTACCCGACCTATACTCGTCTGCATAGCATAAAAATAAAAAGCTTTACAATAAAAAGAGCCTTTAATAAAAAAGGCTCTACTAAAAAATAGTCAATTTTTATGACAATAGTTATCTACTTATTTTTATGTTTTTTTTGGATTTCTATTTATTTTTAGGTTGAGTAACTCGTCTAATGTTTAGCTTGGGTAATTTGTTGTCAGCTGTATTGCTACTTCTTGATGAACGCACATTTCGTCCATCTCGAGTTGGCACATCATGAAACTTTGGAGATTTTACCATTCCAGTATTTCCCTTACCCTTTTCAGAACAAATTGCAATGCTACTAGAAATAACACAGAACAATAATAATTTTTTCATATAATATCCTTTAAGTTAAATATTTATTATTAATAACAAAAAAGGCCCCTGCATAAGCAAGGGCCTCATGCAATACAAGATTATTATTTCTAATAACCTTGCCTCTAGGTCTTCATATAAAGCTATCACTTATATAAACCTAGAAGCACCATACAGAAAACTTTATATTATTCTAAATACCTTGTCAAAAAAAGCCCTGCAAAAAAACAAACACCATTTGCAACATAAAAAACATTACTATTTTCTAAATTATTTTAATTAATAACCCACTGTGATATCGTAAGTACAATAGAAAATATACTTTGTGGGTTTTTATGGCGCAATACATTTACCAAGCATTATCAAAAGATGGTAAACAAACGAGTGGTACTCTTGATGCCAACACACAAGATGCTGCACGTCAACAATTAAGTCGTCAAGGATTGTTTGTCGTTTCAATTTTGCCTGCAGCAAGCGCCAAGCAACAAACGTTGCTACAACGTATTTTTGCGCGACGCATTACTACCAAAGAAAAAGTATTATTCACTAAACAACTTGCTATCTTACTGCGATCGGGTGTCCCATTATTACAAGCATTTGAGTTGCTGACTGAACAATTTGAAGGGCGCATGCAAACTATTTTAGTTGCTATAAAAGATGACCTTAAAGAAGGTATGGCGTTAGCAACTTCACTCGAACAATACCCACGCGTGTTTGATACCATTTATGTTCAACTTGTACGCGCAGGTGAAGCTAGTGGTAATCTTGAACGTATCTTAGAACGCTTGACACAGTTTATTGAGCGCCGGGAAGAACTAGCTAAAAAAATCAAGGGTGCATTACGTCAACCAATAATCCAGTTAACGGTTGCTATACTTGTTGTTGGTTTTATGATGGTTAAAATAGTTCCAAACATGGTAAAAAACTTTGCCTCTATGGGGCAAGACAAATTACCAACATCTACTGCTATTTTAATTGGCATTTCTGATTTTTTAGTTAATAATTTTTTACTCATTATTGGTGCACTTATTGCTCTTATTACCGCTTATAATTACTGGACAAGCACACCAAAAGGTGCTTACACCGTTGATTCGATAAAGCTACGTTTACCATTAGTCAAATATTTAACCAAAACAAACGTAGTTGTGCAATTTGCTTACACTTTGGGCATGTTGCTCGAAGGTGGTGTTAATCTTGCACAAGCGTTGGATATTGTGTGCGCAACAGTCAATAATCGTGTACTTGCTGAAGCATTACGCGAAGCACGAGAAAACATTATAAAAGAAGGTAAAATTGCTCAATATCTCAAAGCAACAAACGTTTTTCCACCAATTGCTATTTATTTGATTCAAACAGGTGAAGAGAGTGGCAACCTTGATGAAATGTTATTAACGGTTGCTAAAAATTATGAAAAAGAAGCCGATGAGTTGACCGACAATTTGACAGCAGCGTTAAATCCAATCATGTTGATTGTAATGGCGGGGCTTGTTGGTTTTATTGTAATATCGATGGTACAATTAATGCAACCACCAGGGGATGCATTTTAACACGTAGGAGTATTTATGACTCACAGACAAAATGGTTTTTCATTAATCGAAATCATGATTGGTTTGGCAATTATCATGTTAATTGCTGCAGTTGTTGGACCAGCGGCAATTAATTTTTTAGCACAAGCTAAGAAAAAAACCACTTATGCAACATTACGAACACTAAAAAGTGTTATTCAACAATATAAAGTTGATGTTCGTCAATATCCAAAAACACTACAGGATCTCGTCCGCAAACCAAAAGATGAAGAAATAGCTAGACGCTGGATGGATGGCGGTTACATCAGTGGCGGTGAAGTACCTGAAGATGGATGGGATAATCCATTTAAATATTCACAAAAACAAGATCAAAATAATCCGTTTACTCTTTACTCATATGGTCCAAATGGCCCAGGATCTCCAAAAGGAGAATGGTTCAGTGTGTGGGACAAATAATAATTTCACTGGTTTTAGCTTAATAGAAATTCTAGTGGTCCTATTTATTATAGGGCTACTAGGATCTGTTGTTGCCCCAAATTTTAGAGGTGCTACACCAAGGCGTGAACGTGAAAAATTTATAAAACAACTTGAATCAATTACCCAATTTGGTTGGCAACAAGCACTAATAACAAAAAAAACTCATCGCATTACTTTTAATTTTAAAACACGTACCATTGCACTACAAATAGAACGCATCAAAGACAAAGAAAAAGTTTTTACTTCACCAGAGTCACAGCTCATAGATAATGAATTTGAATATCCAGAGCAATTTGAAATAAAACAATTTATTATCGAAGGCTTTGATGAACTCAAACGTTTTGCTGGTGGTGGCACCGATACAACATGGTTTTATGTTGTTCCTAATGGCCTTACACAAGATGTAAAAATTGTGTTTGCTGATAAAAAAGATACGCTTGGTGGTCGCCCACGCATGACAACATTACAAATCAATCCGTTTAATGGGCAATTTAGAGTTTTATGATTATAAAAAAAACAACTTCTGGTTTTACCATTATCGAAGTACTTATCGCCCTTGCTATTGCCATGGTAATGCTTGCACCATTACTCAATTTACAAGGATTTATCATACGTCAAACAAGCCGCATGAGTGATGCAACAAGGCGCACATTAGCTGCACAAGAATTTTTGATTACTACACGCGCACAAACTCCAGAAGACGCGTATGAATTTTCTCAAGAAAAAAAAGTTCCGTTTTTAGATCTCACGTTATTGTACACATTAAGTAAAGTTGGCACACAATCAAAACTTACAAAACAAGATGATTTGTATCATGAAACTGTTGCTATGACGTATCAAGAAAATAATAAAACTAAACGTGACTATCTTGTTTCTTTTATCTATAAAAAACCACAACCTGAGGAACAAAAAAAATGATCAAACGTGGTTTTACTATAATCGAATTGATGGTTTCAATGATGATTGCCAGCATTATATCAGTAAGTTTAACTAATTATCTTGATCAGATTTATAAATTTCAAACGATTACCACTAATATCATTGATGCCGACATGCGAGCAAGTATGGTTACCGCACAGCTTGAAGCTGATTTAATGGGTATTTTTATACCTTACGATCCATCTTCGCCAAGGCTTCGACGCGATAAAAAACAACAAGAAGAAAACAAAAAAACTGGTCGCGACATCATGTCCGGCGTAGCTTCAGCGAAGACGGAAGCGCGCAGCGCGATGGCAGAAGACACTGAAAAAAAAGAAGATAAAATAAAACCGTATAAAAATGTTTTCTTCGCACAAACAAAAAATAAACAATTTAATCTTCTAACTATGATCAGCACAAACGCACTTAATGTTTATTGGTCAGAAACTGTTGGAAAACCAAAACCAAACGTTACTCGTATTACGTATCGCCTTATTGCCGATCCGGTAAACAAAGAATCTTTTATGCTCACCAGACGAGAACAAAAAGATCCTGTTTATCAACCGTATAAAGATGAGAAACAATTATCAGATGAATACGTATTAGCTGACGGCATAAAAGAATGCATAATTACGTATCACGCAGAATTATCTAATGATTCACAAGAAGAGAAACAAAAATCCGAACCAATCAAATCACAAACATGGCAGTGGCCAAAAAAGAAAGAAACTGAAGACAAAGAAGGTAAACAAGAAGATATTACTTTGCCGACCATGATTACACTTGAATTAATTTTATGGAATGAACAATACAATCGCTCAACACCATTTACGTATGCAATAGAAATACCGTTTGTGTATCCACTTGCCATCTCCAACTCAACGGAAGATAAAAAAAGTGATAAAAAACAAAGCAAAGACAAAGCTCAAGATAAAATAAATAATAATCAAAAACAGCAAACACAAAAACCAAGAAGTAAATAAAAATAATGATAAATAAACAATCTGTGCAATCTGGTTACATAATGGTGCTAACGCTTACGCTTATCTCATTGGCATCTTTAATTTTGGCAATCATTTTTCAAAAAAGTACTATCTTTTCACCGTTTGCAAAGTTATCTGTTGATCGTCAACATGCACGTACACTTGCACAAAGTGGTATTGGTATTGCTATAAGTCAACTTGCACAGAAAAAAGAACCACCAAAAGAAAAAACTGAGGACGAAAACACAAAGAAAAATAAGAAAGACGAAAGCGACACAAAAAAATTGTTTACAGAATTATTACCTGTACTTAATCAGTGGCAAGAGTTTCGCTTAACGCAAGAAGCTGATCAAATTGATGGGGTAATAAAAATTTGTATTATGTCTGAAGAAGGAAAAATTAACATCAACGAAATTTTTGATTTTGAGAATAAAAAAATCAAAGGTGCTCCTAAAAAAGAATCTAAAGAAATAAAAACAAGCGAAAAAGATAAAAAAGCTAAAGATAAAGCAGAAAAAGGGCGTACGCAAAAGAAAGAGATCGATTGGCATAAACCATTAGAAATTATTTTTAAAGCGTTAGAACAAAAGACTGGGCAGAAAGATTTGCTCAAACAGATAGAACAATTTTTACAAAAACAAGAAAAACCTATTAACGACGTTACACAACTACTCGAAATAAAATCCTTTTTATTCTTTAAAGATCATCGCTATTACCAACCACCATCTCAAAAACAACAAGACAAAGAAAAAGAGCGACCATTATTTTTAACCGATTTATTTACCACGCATTCAAAAAATGGTGCGATAAATCCATGGTTATTGTCTGATTCTTTACGTAGTGTTTTGGGTGAACCTCGTGCACTTATTGGTGATGCAAAAGAACGCGTTCAACAAACAAAAGAATGGCTTGCCGAATTTAAAGATCGTGTCTCATGGCAAAATGATTGGAAACAACAAGCAGGAAAAATGTTAAAAAAAATATCTCCAGAAATGCAAAAAATTTTGTTCCCAGTTTTTGCTGAATCTCTTGACCCAACGGTCTTTTCTGTACTCGCAAGTGCCACAATTAATGATGTCACTCAACAATTATTTGTGATTTTAGAACGGACTAAAGGTTCACAGAATGATAAAACGTTATATGATATAAACATACGTAGATTCTATTGGGTATAAAAAAGCACTTGGAGAAACAAGTTGCAAGGAACAATTGAAACACGAGTTGGTGCCTTTGTTTTAATAGCACTGCTTATATTTATTTATATGGGATTCAAAATCGGTGCATTCCGTTTTGATCGCGGTAATTATTATCAATATCACATTCATTTTGATGATATTTCTGGGCTTACACGTAAAGCTGATGTTAAAATCGCTGGCGTAAAAGTAGGGTGGATAGAAGAAGTTCATCTTCCTGCTGATAATCATTACATGAAAGCCGCTGCAACAATTATGGTACAAAAAGAGTATAAATTGTACCAAGACGCACGTGCAAAAGTGCAACAAGATGGATTGCTAGGGCCAAAATATTTAGAAATTATTCCTGGTTCCCCATCACTTGATACGTTAGTCACTGGTGAACATTTTCAAGAACCAAGTCTAAAACCAGTATCCATTGATGATCTTTTACATCAATTTAAAGATATTGCCAGTGACGTACAAGAAGTTTCTGAATCGTTCAAACAAGCGGTTGGTGGCCCAGAAGGGACCGAACAATTAAAACTACTTATAGATAACTTAGCAGCTGCATCAGATAACATTGCATCTTTCTCATCAACTATTGATCGTGCAGTACAAGATAATGAGATGCATCTTGATGGATTTTTGCAACTCGGCACAACAATAAAAAGCCTCACGGTAAAATTAGAAGAAGAAACATTACCATCATTTCAAGACAGTATCGAAAAAATATCGGATGTTTTTGATCGTGACTTTAACCGCATAGCAACAAACTTTGAAACTGTTACTGGATCAATTGATCAAGCAGCAACAGAAGCAAAAAATGGTTTGCAATCAATCACTGCTGTCGCTGATAAAATCAATGATGGTACTGGACTAATTGGTAAATTAATTAACGAAGATGATATTTACAAAGATCTAGAATTAGCGGTACACGGCTTTAAAAACTATGTGACCAAACTTGATCGTATGCAAATTATTCTCGATACTCATGCAGAAAAAATGCATCGTCCAGCAGAAAATTATGAGTTTGAAGATTCAAAAGGTTATCTCAATTTACGTATTCACTTTACCGAAGATTATTTCTTAATTTTACAATACACACAATCTGAAAAAGGATTTATCCACAGAAAAGAAACATTTAGTGAATACACCAACGAACTTGATGACTCATCAATAATTAATCGTGAAACAGTTCGCTTGACCGATCAAGATATCAAAAACTTTAGTTCTGACGGATTCTTGCAACAAGCTGATCCAGAATTCACTCGAATCATTGCAACAGACACTATTTTAGACAACGAAATAGACGTAAAAAGAAAACGTACCAAGCTTGAGCGTGATGGTGGGGCACTTAGCGTTCAATTTGGCAAAACGTTTAATCGCGTTGCTCTTCGTGCTGGTTTATTTGATGGCTTTGCTGGTGTTGGTATAGATATCGATATTCCACTACCGTACAAAGGTATGCGTTGGGTGACAACCGCAGAGCTTTATGACTTTAACGGGCGAAACAGACTTAATGATAGAAGACCACACTTTAAATGGATCAATCGTATTTATGCAATGCGCAATGTTTATTTCACCTTTGGTGCTGATGATTTTGCGAGTCAAAGAAACGCATCAGCATTTTATGGCGTAGGTTTACGTTTTGGTGATGATGATCTTAAATACCTTCTTGGCGGACTATCTGGTATTCCTGGAGGGTAATAATAATCAACGCCATCGAAAAAAATATTGAACAAAAAAAACAAGCACTCGCGCAATTAAACGAACGTTATAAAAAATGCCAATCATGCCCACTAGCAAATTTTGGCAGAACAAACGTAGTATTTGGCAGCGGCAACCCTGATACATCGCTCATGATTATTGGTGAAGCCCCCGGGCAACAAGAAGACAAGCAGAGCAAACCATTTGTCGGTAAAGCAGGACAATTTTTGATTAAAGTTCTTAATCAATGCGACATTGATCATACTCAATTATTTATGACAAACATTATTAAATGCCGCCCGCCTGATAATCGCAATCCACAACCGCTTGAAATTAAAACCTGCACAAAACTTTTGTTAGAAGAACAAATCGCAATTGTGCAACCACGCGTTATTTGCACGCTTGGCATTATTGCATTGCAAGGGCTAACTGGCATCAAAAAAACACCTATCAGCTCACTACGTGGTAAACCCATAAAAATAGAAAATTTTATTATCGTGCCAACTTTTCACCCTGCGTACGTTAATCGCACGCGATCAAAATTACCGCTGTTTCAGCAAGATCTTGTGTTTGCTCATCATTTAGCACAAAAGTATAAATTATGATGAAAAAAATATTTTTAAAATATAAAAAGTGGCGGTAAAATACTCTTTTTCAAGCTAAACAAAATGATCATTGTGATAAACGCCTATTGAAGCCTCTCGACTTCAAATAGCAAGTGCATAATTTAAACTACTATTCCAATATTGTACAACGTACCTCCAAAAGAGGTTAATTGAAAATTGAAATCCAATAACCTTTCGAGGCTTATAGTTAAGTTGATTCATAACATATTGTGTATCCTTTTGTGTTAAATTATCGAGTCTCATCTTCTTTTTTCTAATAACAGCTTTTTCATGAGCTTGTTTTGGACGGTATCCTTTTTTTCCCTTATTGCGATTTAATTCTCGAGAAATTGTTGATTGATCTACCCCAATTTCTTTTGCAATTACACATTGTGTCCAATCCACTTTATTA
>DAOUPL010000018.1 GCA_030626185.1 bacterium
CACCAACCACTCGACGAAATACTACATCACTAGATGTTTGTAAATTTGCTAGCTTCAATTTTATTCTCCCGTAAAAAAATCATTCTTAATATAGCATTTTTTTACTGTTTCGGAAGAGGTCTATTATATGATTGACTATGCTAAACGTATCCCTGGAGAGCAAGATGATCCACTTTTTCAACAATCTTTGTACAACTTTTTATTGTACAACATAGAAAGTATTCCAGCACCACTCTCTACTCATCTTTTTCTTGCGCTAAATGAACAACGACAAGAAGAACTCAAACAAACAGAATCTCTTCAATTTTTCACAGAACAACTTGCAAATCTTTTATGCATTCTTTCAACTCCAGAACAATTGGCAACTCTTTTACAACAAAACTACAGCCATGATGAATTAACACAGTTATCTACTGAACTAACAGTCTCTGTACAAGAACCTAATGCACAAAGCTCAACAAGTGAAGAGGAAGAAGAATTCGAAGACGTAGAATCGAGTAACGAAACATAACTCTTTTGCAAAATAACAAAATTTAAGTAGTATATAACGTTGATTACTAATTCATCAAAAAAAAGGAGTTTTATGATGAAAACCAAACAATATTTTATTCTTTTTGCATGCGCAAGCATTACCACAGCAACAATTGCTATGGAGCGTAATATTGAAATGCCACCAGACGAAAATACACAATTGCCATGGCGTATAGAATTAGACAAACATCTTTTACAACCTGATTACAATCCATTTAGTCTTGTAAAAAGTTGGTTACCAGCACAATCACTTCGAAGCTGTAGTAGTCAAGCCATTGATTTACTTGTTTCCGATAAAATTGAAACTATTGATAAGAAAACATCTACCGAAATAATTTCTAACAAAGCGTTACAAGATCAGGCTAAAAAAATTTCCGTAATATACTCAAAAAAAGATGTTGATACTGAAAATATAACTCTTGATAAACAATTTAATGGATATCTTGATAATATTACCAATATTGTTGATCGTCGTGACAAAATTTGTTGGATTTTAAGGCGTATGCAAGAACATAATCTTGCAATAAGTGGAGCCAGCGTAGATGCATTGTGTAACGCACTAAGCACACACTCTAACAATCACGTCAACCTCGCCTTACTTGTGCGAGCAGAAATTAAAGATCGTGCAGAACTATTATTTCAAGCACACAATTCAGCATTTAGATCAGCGCGCAAAGAAGGAATGATTGGCCTTGTTGAGAAATTTGACACTAAAAACATTGAAGCACTTACTACCTATTTGCCAGGGCAAGAAAGTGATTTGTCAAAACATTTTAACATCAAAAACTTAGAAGAAGATAAGTTTTCTCAAAGTCTTATTAACCCACAAATGCCTGATTATATCCAAACAGAGGATGACTTCACATATTATGTAGAAAACAGCAATTATCCACTGGCAACCAAAACTATTTTTGCTTATTTAACAAACCAAACAACTATCGCAGGGGATAACGTTGAAAGTTATGTAGAAGAACTACAAAAAAATTCTCAACTTGCAGAAAATGATATCAATGAACTCTTTGATACTTATCGCAAAGCATTTGTAGATACATTAAATGAAACTAAATACAATGATAGCATTACTTCGCGTTGGTGTGCACATCAAGAAGGTATAAAAAACCTCATTCCATTAATGTTTATTTTACAAAAATCATGGGGTAAAGTTGAAATTACTACCGGATTACTACAAGCATGGAAAGAAGCTTTATTAGATTACGCTTATAACGAACGTGAATTGCTCAGACAAGCGTTAACAAAATCTGCAAATGAACTTGCTCGCGATCTTTGTGTGTTAAAAGCAATTTCTGAAACGTGTGAAGATACTGATTCTCGCTTTTGTGTGCCGGATGCTGATCTTACTGATCCTAAACTTGTTGTGTCTCAATGGTTCCCAGGACAAGATCCTGCAACACTAGGTATTTATCAAACAACAGATTTGCAAGAACCAGCTAATCTAGAAGAATTTACTAATTACGAAGGTCATGATAGCGGAGAAGGTGATTATTATGAAAATGATAACCTTACCGACAGCAAAAGACAAAATTAACTAAACATCGTATAAACCAAAAAAGAGCCGACAATTTGTTGGCTCTTTTTTATGTCACTCTACTTGCAACAACAACCGTCACCTTTTTTACCCCAACAGCAAAAAGCGCTCGCGCTGATGCATGCAACGTTGCACCGCTGGTCATAAGATCATCAACAAGTAACACGTGTGTGTTTTTTAATACTTTTTTATACTTATCCTTTATCACAAAGGCATCTTTTACGTTGTTTACCCGTTCATCAGCACTGCACGATGATTGTCGCTTTGTGTGTCGCGTTCTGACTAATACATCGCATAATAAAACATTTTTGTACTTCGCACACTCGTGTGCCATCTCATGCGCTTGATTATACCCCCGCTGAGCATAACGTCGCCAATGCAACGCAATCGGTACGACAAGATCATAATCAACAAAACCAATTGGTGTAAACGTGCAGACAAGTTTACCAAGTTGTCGCGCAACAGAAATGTTTTTACTTCCTTTTGCCAAGATTAATTTTTTTATCGGATACGTATAATCAGACATTGCATAAACCACAATTGATCGTTTTTTGGTGATTGCCAAAGTGTGACTCACAACTGGTTTAATTTGTGCAATACATTTTGTACACAAAATTTCATCACAAGATAACCATGCACGACATGAGGCACAAAACGGTGGAAAAAAAAGATCAAACAATGATGTGTACAACTGGTGTACAAAAGAAACAATCATGAAAACTTACTGTATAAACATAAAACGCAAAATTAAATTGACAATCATTGCCGCAATAAGATCATCAAACATGATTTCCCATGCGTTAACTAAATTTTTATGACGACGAATAGTGGTAATCGTAAACGAATCAAAAAAACGAAACAAAATAAACCCTGTTATAACTGATACGGTGGTGAGTGGAACACCCCAAAATAAAAAAATACATGCTAAAAATTCATCAAGTACAATTTCTGCTGCATCATCAACACGTTTAAACTCATGCGCTGAGTAGGTCACGATATGCAAACCAACAACGAATAACGCTAACCAAAAGAAAAAATATTCCCACTGGTTACCAAGTAATGTTTGCAACCAAAAAACAACGGGAATCGTTGCTAAAGTTGCAAGTGAATCTGGTGCTAACAAATAACCAATTGGGCCAAGTGTTGCACACCACGAATACAAACGTTTTACAAAAATAATTATTCCTTGCGTAACGAAATTATAAGTATCACCACACCACTGACAATACAGATATCAGCACCATTAAACAATGGCCACGTATACCCATTATAAGAAAGTACGATAAAATCAACAACGCCTTTATACCAAAAACGATCTACAATGTTACTGCACGATCCTGCAATTATTAATAATTCACCAAAAAAAAGATACCCTTGTTGCGCACGCACATATGCATAATGCACTAACCACAAAGTAATAACCACAAGCACAAACGTTAATGCATTAAACATTACCTCATCAGTAAACGATAATAAACTCCATGCAACCCCACGATTATACACAACTTCAAAACGTAAAAATTCATTTATACGCAACGATGGCGCACAATGCACCACAGCCCATAACTTTGATAACCGATCAAGCAAAAACAATACACCAAAAAGTATTGCATGCGATAAAACATTAATCATCGCAACTCTGCACCGAGTGAGAACAGCGCATGATTAATTGATGCTTCTAATGATTCAATTTCATCTTTTTCTAATGTTTTGCTATCATCACACACAATTACGCGTACGGTTAACGCACGTTTGTGCGGCCATTCATCACGTTCTAAAAAGTCGATTAATGCAACATCTTCTATTCGTTGATCAAGTTTTGATAATTGTTCTTTAATCTTTGTAAAAATAACATTACGCGGTACAAAAATACTAAAGTCTCTGCGTACTCGCGGATAACGCGATAACGGTTTCACTTGTACCGGTTTTGTTTCGTGATCAATTAATAATCCGCGATCAAACTCAAACATAAACATCGTGCCCGATGGTGCAACTTTTTCTACCCATTGTTTTTTGATCATGCCAGCAACGCCAACTTCTTTGTCACCAATTTTTACAGTTGCTGTTTGATATTCATCAAACCATGGCAACTGATCAGCTGATGCTTTGTGCCATGAGACAGTAACACCAAACTGATAAAAAAATGTTTCTAACTCTTGTTTAAATGCATAAAAATCTTTTTGCGCTGTTTGATCAAACAGCGCACCAGCTACAACTTTACGCTCGACAATATCACGTGGTGATGACAATTGCCATACGCGTGCACACTCAAAAAAGCGTAACTGTTGATACTCATTTACGTTCTGATCAATTGCATAAAATAGATTTGGCATCAACGTGCTGACTAACCGTCGCCAATGTTCTGAAACAGGATAACTTGCACTAATATCTTTTGTTTGTGGTTGCCAACCAAAACGTTGTAACCATTCTTCATCAAAAAAGGCGTACGAAACAAGTTCATGCATGTATAACGTGTTTGCTAAAATGTCTTGAATTTTACGTGATCGTGTAATGCTTGAGAACTCTCTAATGTTTGTCTCAACGTGCGGTAACACTTTTTCAATGTTGTTGTATCCCCAAAAGCGTCCAACTTCTTCGACAATGTCTTCTACGATGGTGACATCTTTTGTTGCACGCCAACTTGGCACAGCAATCAAATACGCTTGTTCTTTTTGTGCAGATTCAACAGAAACTGTAAACCCAATTGTTTGTAATCTGTTAACGACAAAATCTGTTGGCAATTGTGCGCCAAGTCGTTTTTCTAAAAAATCATGCGTTATCGTCAACGTAAACGGTTTTGGCAATGCGCCAATCGAGATCATTTTTTCTGCTGCTTTGTACGCAACATCATAATTATCGAGCACGTTGCAATACCGCTCTATTGCTAAAATATTTTGTGATGGATCTAATCCCTTTTCAAAACGCATCGAAGCTTCTGTTCGTTTTTTGTGTAACAACGAACTTTTTCTAATTAACGCCGCATCAAAGTTGCCTGACTCTAAAATAATCGCTTTGGTGTTTTGTGAAATACCCGAATGTTTTCCACCCATCACACCAACAAGAGAAACAATCTTTTGCCCATCAGTGATGACTAAATCATCTTCTTGCAATTCAACTTCTTGATCATCAAGCGTTGTTAACTTTTCACCGGCATGCGCGCTGCGCACAATCAATGTTTGATTATCAAGTTGGTGCTGATCAAACGCGTGCATTGGTTGACCAATGTCAAACATCACATAATTTGTACTATCAACCAATAAGTCTATAGGTTTTGCATCAATTGCAGATAATTTTAACGCCATGTCGATGCGTGATGGCTGATACGCACATTCTGACAACGTGTACGTTGCAAGCCGTGCACAATTTGGTGTTTGCACCGCGATATTTGCACCATACGTGCCATCACTTGAAGAATACTCAAACGTAACTTGATCAATCTTTTTTACTAACGTTTCAATGGGTTTTAATGGTAAATTACACAACGCTGCAACTTCTCGCGCAATGCCACGATGCCCCCACAAATCTGGACGATTGGTTATTGATTTATTATCAATTTCAATAATCACATCACTTGTTACACGTTGTTTCCATGAGCCTGCCTTAATCGCTTCATCAACAAACATTGCGGGTAATAACGCTGGTTTTTGTGAACCAAATTGTTCTGTTGTCGCCCAACGGCAACCTTTGTCATCTTTATAAACTAAATACCACTCGTGCACTTGTGCATCTTTTCGTGCCGACAGCGCAACGTTATCAACGCCCCACGCAGGAATGGTTGCGTTAACTTCAAACTCACCAACGTTAGTCACTTGTGCAAGTTCTAATTGCTTAAATGGAAAACTAATTGTTTGTGTATGCTCAATTTCTGCTGTTTTTTGATTAAATAATGAAACAATCTTTGCAACATCAACAGTATCAACAGATGCATCGATATGATCAAAGATCCAAGAAAGTAATAATTTCACGATAACTCCACGCGATTTGGCTTTTGCACGGTAATGTTTTTAAGATACGGCAAAAGTGATAAACCTTCAACGCCAAAGGCATTAGCACACGCAATTCGCTTGACAAAAAGCTATAAAACATCAAACTGAAATATATTTACTTTACTCTTTAAATGGATAACTTATGAAAAAAATTTTATTAACTGCTTTACTTACAACACTAATCATACCAGGTGTTAGTTTGCCTAATGATGATAAACAAGAAGAAACAAAAGAACAAACAACAAAATTTATAGATAAAAGAAGTGCTGAACGAATCTTTCTTTTATTAACAATACTATTCGCAGAAGTGTCTATTTTTTACAATGCATACAAATTAAGCCGATGTGGATTTTTTAATCAAGTTAAACTTGAGCTAACCTCTAAAGAATACAACAATTGTGAGATTCAACCAATTTTGAAAGTTATTCAAAAAAAACAACCCAACGCAATAAAACATTTTATTGGCCTTTTAGTATCTTCTATTGTTACAGGTGTCGGCTTGAACATTTATAGAGAGTTTTATAAAAAGTTTTATACTGAAGAAGAACAAACGGAAGATACGCAAACTTCTTAAGCCACTTTGGCAAAAACACAAAAAAGAAGAAAAGCAAACTACGTAAACACAACACTTTAGGAAGCCTTATGAAAAAAATACTGCCACTACTTTTAATGTTTTTAAGCTCTGTTGTTTACTCTAATCACAACGATTTTCTTGATCGTTTGATAAAAAGAACAGAAAAAGCAATAAATAGCCTACAAAAGAAAGATTTACCAACAACAGTTTTACGTGGATGCGAAGATCTTTTAGATAAAATCAATTATAACGATGATAGCTGGTTTAAACAAAATTATAAAAATATTAACAAACGATGTTCTCGTAAGCTTGAAGATCTTGGTTGGAAAGAAAAAAAAGATACATCATCTTTTGATGAATTTTTAAAGTTGTCTGGAGCCGCTGCTGCAGGTTCTTATAGCCTTATTAAAACCGTATCCTCAACTATAAAACTTCGCCCTTTTCGAACAATTTTTTATGGAGGTGTTTTCGGTGCAAGCGCTATTTATCTTAAAAATAAAACAGATGAGATGCAGTCGAACTAAAACAAACAACTAGAAAATAAAAAGGACATCGTTTATCGATGTCCTTTTTTTATGTCCAATTTAAATCTATTAACTATTTCTTGTTATAAAAATCAAACGCAAAACTCGCCCAAACAGCACCAAGCAGCGGACCAGCCAAATACATCACAATCAATTCCCATCCGGTAAAAATACCACCATAAACCATTGCTGATGCCATTGCAGCAAATGCAATTGCAGGATTGAACATTGCGCCAACAGGGAACGATGCTAATGCTGCAAGCGTAAGACCAATAATAAGCCCCGCATGACGTGCGCCAATAACATCAAGCAACATTGCTGTTAAAATTACAAAGCAAAATATACCCGTTAATAAAATTTCAAAACCAGTAATTGTCCACATGCCTAAAATAATTGGCACATCTGGTTCAAACGAAACACCTGTTACAAATGCGTACACACCCATTGCAAGCATTGCACCAATTGTTTGAGCTGCCCAATAAATTCCCATTTGCTCCATGCGCATTTTACCTTGTAAAAAGAATGCTAAACTTACTGCTGGATTGTAATGTGCCCCTGAAACATGAGCGCCAAGATATACTAACGCCATAAGCACAAGCCCAATGGCCAACGGATTTGGCGGAAAACTCATAAAAATTACGGCTAACGTTAAAAAGAACGTCCCAAATGTCTCCATTGCGTATTTTTGCGTCATAAATATCTCCTTTGATAAGACACATCACTACTTTTCGATAACAATAAGCACTTTTACCACAAAAATGCTTATACACATGGCATAGCGTGATTAACATAATAAATGCAACTGTTATACTGGAAAAAATATGAAAATATTGACTGCTATTACAAAACAGAAAGGATAAAACATGGGAAAAATTCTTCTTTTTTACCAATACGTTAAACTACAAAACCCAGAAGCTATTGCTAAATGGCAGCGTAAACTCTGTGCTTCGCTTAACTTAACTGGCCGCATCTTAATCGGCGATGAGGGCATTAATGGCACACTCGGTGGCACAACTCAAGAAACTGACGAATACAAAAAACAAATGTTAGCGCATGAATCGTTTGCTGATGTTGACTTTAAAGATTCTGACGGTGATGCCTCATGCTTTCCACGTATGCAAATTACTGTACGCGAAGAAATTGTAACCATAGGCAAAGATAAACAAAAATACAATGAAAAAGATGGTGGTGTTCACTTAACACCAGAGCAAACACATGAGCTGATCGCATCACAGCCAGACGATTTGGTTATTCTTGATGCGCGTAATCAGTTTGAAGCAGAAATTGGTAAGTTTACTGATGCAATTGTACCTGATATACATGTTTTTCGTGATTTTCCTGAATACATTGAAAAAAACGCTGATAAGTTTAAAGATAAACAAGTTCTCATGTACTGCACAGGCGGTATTCGTTGTGAACGTGCTTCGACTGTGGTAAAAAAACATACTGGAGCAAAAAAGGTATTTCAAATGCTTGGTGGCATTCACCGTTATGCAGAAAAATATCCAGAAGGCTTTTTCCGTGGTAAAAATTACGTCTTTGACCGTCGCATTGCATTAAAAGTCAACGATGATATATTATCAACGTGCATGTTGTGCAAGGAAAAATGTGATACTTATACCAATTGCTTAAATGCATTGTGTAACAAACACTTTATTTGCTGCGCAACGTGTAAAGATACGTTTAACAATACGTGTAGTGAAGCATGCAAAACATTGGTAGAAAACAAAAAAGTCCACAAACGCCCGCCACTGGTGAGCAAACAATACAGCAACAAGATCGTTCATTAATTGATAATGAAATAAAACAATCTGTGCCACTTGCCGAAAAAACTTGGTTTAAAACTGGCGGTGTGGCACGTTTTTTTTGTGCACCTACAACAAAAAAAGTTTGCAGTAACGCTATCGCGTACGCACAAACACATCAATTACCGATTACTATTTTAGGCGGTGGTGCAAATGTTCTTATTGCTGATACTGGCATTGATGGGTTAGTGATTAATCCACAACTTTGTAACATTACCGTAAAAAAAGAAAATAATCATGTTGCACTCACTGTTGGCGCTGGTGTAACGATAGATGCACTAATCTCTTTTTGCTTGCATCACAACTTGTTGGGGCTCGAAGAGTTTAGTGGAATTCCTAGCTCTGTCGGCGGAGCTGTGTACATCAACTTACATTATTACCAATTTTTATTAAAAGAATTTCTCACGTTTGCAACCGTAATTAACCTTACAACTAACAAAATAACAACTGTAAATAATAACTGGTTTAATTTTGGTTATGACGATTCACGACTGCACAACAAACAAGAATTACTTATCGATGCAACGTTTGCGCTACAACCTGCAACTGAAGCACAAACTGCATTTGCTCATGGCAGAAGATTAGAAGTTATACGCCATCGCGCAAAGCGCTACCCGACAATGCGCACGTGTGGATCATTTTTTAGAAACTTGCATCCTCACGAAACTCCGCACACGGTAAAAGATAAAAAAATTATTTATGCCGCCTATTATCTTGATGCGGTTGGCGTACGGCGAGATCGTTTGTCTTTTGGTAAAGCACAAGTTTCATCTCGTCATGCAAACATGATTGTTACGCAACCCGTTGCAACATCAAGCGATGTGATCAATCTTGCACAATGCATGCAACAACGTGTTTATGAGCAATTTGGCGTTGTGTTGCAACCAGAATGTCAACTACTGGGTTTTTCTAAAAACCCATTAAAATTAACGTGAATTCGAAAGCCTTAGTAATTCCCACTAAATGTTACGATGATTTTTAATTTATTTTATCCGGTAGCGCACGTACAAGTTCCGAATTACGTCGTAGCTTTAGCGCAGACTAATAAGTGAATCTTGTGAATTTGCGCGGAAGAACGATCAAACGGAACGTTTGTGTCCTTTTAGTCAAGGTGTTTTTGAGATAAAAATACCTTGGAAAAATATACCCAAAAAGATTGTGAATATCTTAGTGAATTACGCTATGCTAAATTAAATTTTGCTGTTGTAACCAATAACGAATGAAAAGATTAAGCGTCATACGCGTCATGTACGCATCATAGCTCATTTGCTCTGAATCATTTGCAATATTACACAGTTCATCTACCGAAACATCTTCATCAAGCCTTTTGCCGCAACACAATTTTAAATGCTGACGAAAAACACTTATTAACGCATGCTCATTAATTTTATCAATATCTAATTCTTGCAAAACAAGGTTTGCATACATTTGATTAACATCATTAAAACAAATAGTATAGATAAACGCTTTATAATCAGCTACAAAATATCGGTCCAAAATGACGGCAAACTTAATTTCTTGTTCACTATATGGTAATTGACGCAATATCCAATTTGGAGTACTATTTTTCATCTTTAGTTTCCAATAAAGACGACCAACAGAACCTTTAAAATCATTACGATGATCATTAAAAATATCTGGCGTTATTTCTTGCATCGTGTAAACAGAACCAAAAACAGACAGTAAAAAACTAATGTGTAAAAAATACTTCACGACTCATCCCTTTTTATAATAAAAAATTAATTAAAACATGCGTAAATGATCTTTAACCCAATACATGATAAAGAAATTACGTGACATCTGCTTCATGTACACATTAAACGATGTACGTTTGTTGGCAGCTTCACACAAAGTTTTTACATTAGCGTTTACTGATAAGCCAAGTAAAATATTCCAATGTTTGTGAAACAACTTAATTAATGCACGTTCTGATTGATTTGGTAATGCGTAAAACTCTTTCAACACTTTGTTGATGTACGCAATATCACCATCTTGTGAGCCAACGTTATTGATCCAACGTTTATAATTACTTTTTTTATTAAAAAAGCGTTTTAAAATATTTACAAAATCAACTTCATACTGACTATACCCCATGGTGCGTGCAATAGAATAACGCACTCTTTTGGGCATAAACGAACCCCATTTATCCATTTTTGCTTTGCGACGCACACTTTCTACATGGCGTGCACACCCAGGATGATAACTTGCAATAATATTTTCATCAAGTTCTTGTTGCTGATGTTGCACATGTTTTGTTACTGGTAGTTGTCGTTGCTGTTGCGTAGCTGCAATAATATCTGTTTGTGCAAATAAAAAACCAAAACAATAAATAACAATATTCCACAGATAAGAAAAAAAGATTGGGATCATAAAAAACATCTCGCCATAAAAATTTGTGATATGCTAACTATATCAGTTTTGACGTAAAACTACACACATTGGCAATAAATTATAAAAAATCAACCAAAAATTAATCATGATTAACGAACTTATTTTCGTCATACACATTATTCTTATCAGCACAATTATCGCTGGCGCATACCGCATTGGTCAGCATGCGCTTATAAGTGTTATTGCGCTGTTGTGCGTTTTGGGTAATCTTTTTGTACTCAAACAAACAATTTTGTTTTCACTTAATGCGACCTGTGCTGATGCTTTTGCTGTTGGTGCAACAATTGGCATTACTTTGCTGCATAATCGTTGGGGCGAAGAAATTGCCCATAAATCAACAATTATCAATTTTTACGCACTTGCAGCCTACACTGCCACGACATTTACGCAATTATGTTATCATCCAGCACCATTTGATACGATGCATAAGCACTTTATTCCACTACTTTCTCCTGCACCACGCATCATTTTTGCATCGATGTGTGCGTACTTTGTGGCACAAAAAACCACGATTTATCTACAAAAATGGCTAATGTCCAACTTTCCAGCTGCCCATAAACTTGCAATAAGCTATATAATTCTGTTTATTGCTCATCTTTTTGACACAATTGTCTTTAGTGTCATTGGCCTTTATGGCATTGTGCACAATCTTGCCGATGTGATGATTATCAGCATGATCATCAAAACTCTTACTATCTTTTTCGCTACTCCGATTATCAATTTTTTACAGAAAAAGTAATTTATATTGTGTAAATTATTGCTATTTGCGTTATTTAAATGGTAGTTTGGCAATAGAAGTTCACTAGTAAACGGAGGTTATAATGAACAAAAAATTACTTGTATTCAGTGTTTTGGCGTTATTTATCGGTCAATTAAATGCAATGAGTTGGTTTGGGAAAGAAGCGCCAATCCAACAACAAGCACTAGATATAAATTTTATATTTAATGATCAAAAATACTACCTTGGTATTGAAATGCCAAATGCAAAAAATATTGTTAATGCATTAAGAAATATCAACTTAGGAAAACTATTTAGTTCTCGGACTATTGATAGAAAAACATATTTAACATTTAATATACGAGCATTTAATGCCAGCCAAGAAAAAAAATTAAAACAAATCATTAGAAAAGATACCCAAGCTAACGCTGGAAAAATGCAATTTGTTAAACGAGGATTTGGATATGGATACACAAGCCCATATGAATCTATTCTTGAAATATTACAACAATGTAACAAATATGCTCAACAAGCAACACGTCAATTAAATTTACAAGTTCAAATTCCACAAAACGGTACTTTACCTGTAAACATACTCGCACCTGGTGATTATAAAGATTTTGCAAAATTCTTTTTAAGCCTCAACGACTTCCTAATGAATCTCCAAGGAGAACCATTTAGTTTTAAGGTTCCTACCTTTCCACTTCCTGATCCAAACACACCTGTTTTTGCACTGTGGGCAAAAGAAAATGAAGGCCATTTTAGAAGACACAGGAAAAAATATATTGCTCTCGGTGCTACAACAATTTTTGCAGCTATAGAAATAGGTATGCATCTTAGAGGCCAACAAACAATGACAGAAAGAGCTTATAACAAAGCTTCTGATAGACTTGGTGAGTACTTTGCAAAGAAAAATGAGGTGTTAACACCAGAAATACCAGTAAAAACAGCTGCCGATTTAGTAAAAAAGATGGCTGAGCGAAGTGCCGCAACAACATCACAAAAAACAATACCAAAAGAAATAACTGATGACTGGAAAAGCAGATATTTAATACCTAGAAAAACAACAACACCAGTAACACAAGCAGAACCAATACCACAAGTACCCGAAACAACGGTAACACCATCATGGTGGGGAAAACCCCCTAAAGTCAAAATTCCCAAAAAGGGAAGTCCTGATGTAGTTGGAATTGGCGATTAATGAATGTTTAAAAAAAAACGGAGATTATAATGAATAAAAAATTAATTATCTTAATGCTAGCATCGTTATTTGCCACTCACGAATTGTGTGTTGGACAAACAGTACAAAAACAAGGATGGGGACAATGGGCCAAAGAAAAGGTCTCTAGTACAATTTACGGCATAGAAACAGAACCGTTTCCTGCTTACTTTGAAATCAACAACGTGCCAGGTAATCAAGCGATTTCAATAAAGCACTTTAGAGGTCATTTCACAGGTCAAATTAAAGAAATATCCAGTCCTGAAGGACCAAGAATTGCTGGTCGTAAAAGAAGAGGAAAAATAACACTCGTAAAGAGCAAATTTAGTAGATTATCACAAGCATACGACGTTGGTGATATTGGCGAAGTTGAAAAATACATGCCATCACAAAATTTATTTGGCAAGAGTCCAGTTGGTTTTAGATTGTCAAAAATTATACCCGAAGCTGGTACAAAAATAACCTTTAACCTTTCACAATTTGCCGATCTAAAAAAAGAACTTTATTCATCTATTGATTTTTTACTCAATGATCCAAGCATTACAAAAGAAGAAAAATCTGGTTATCGAGTAATTAAGGATGTCCTCGATAAACTTTATCAATTAGCGCAAAAAGTTGTGGGCGGTCTTGGATACGGTACTCCAGTAATTCAACTTGATTTAGACGAGAAGCAGACAACGTTTAGAGCGCTTAGTGATTTTTATTACACGTTTGCGTTATTTACCAACTCAGTAATTATTCAAAAAATGCTAACACAACCAGTTATCTTTAAAATGCCACCAGAAACAGCTGATTCTTTTGGAGAATGGTCACACGACAACAAAAACTTTCTTTCAAAACATTGGAAATGGTTTGCAGGTGCAGCAGCAATCGGCACAGCTGCTTTAGCATGGCAAAATAGAGAATTCTTAGAATCTTCATTCAAAACTGCTCAAAAAACTGCGAGCCCATATGCTCAAGCTGCAGTAGGCAGAGCATATAAAGATATCACAGGCATGGGCAAAGATGTTTCTTATGTCTTGAAAGCTGCTCAAAAAGCTGCACCTTCAGCTTATCAAAAAGCACTTGAAATTAGCAGAACTACAGCAAAAGGTATAAAAAGTGATGTCGAAGGTGCAAGAAGCTACTTAAGCCCATACTTAAGCCCAACTTACAAGAAAGCTCTTGAAGTTGGTAAACCCGCAGTAAGTAGAGCATATAAAGATATCACAGGTATTGGAAAAGATATTTATTCTGCCGGAAAAACTGCTTACGAAGCCGCTCCTTCAGCTTATCAAAAAGCACTTGAAGCTGGTAAAACTGCTACAGAAACTGTGGCTCAAAAATTGTATGATCTAGGAGAACAAACACCTGAAATTTCAGCAGATATAGCTGGATTAGGAGTTGCTGGATTAAGTTCAGCAGGAATA
>DAOUPL010000043.1 GCA_030626185.1 bacterium
AACCAACTTAACTATAGGCCTCGAAAGGTTATTGAATTTCAATTTCCGATTGACCTCTTTTGGAGGTACGTTGTACAATGTTGGAATAGTAGTTCAAATTATGCACTTACTATTTGAAGTCAAGGTGTATAACCATTTGCACCCCATGTATTAACGGTTGCACCTGCCTTCAACAATAATTGAATTATTTTAATTGAAACATTATTTTGACATGCCAAAATTAAGGGTGTCTCACCCTTATAATTTGTATAATTAACATCTGCATCTTTCTCTAAAAGATTTTTAATCTGATTAATATCTTTAAAATTATCTTGAATCAAAACATGCAACAAAAAAGAGTTTCCATTTTCATTAACAGCATTAACATTATCTTTTGTTATTTCAATCCATGGAGAAAAATCCTCACCTGCAACTGTAAAGTTGTGCACACAAACAAGAACAAAAAAGAAAAAAATGCGTTTCATAAACAACTCCTTTTTTATGTTTTATCTAATCACGCTATACTGATCATAGTCATACAAAAAATACGAACTCAAGGATATGTTAATGAACGAAACACAAAAACAAACGCTAATGCAGTTTTCTGTTCCGGTTGAATCAATCTTAGTCGTAAAGCGATCTTTATTATTTACTCAGGATGCTTGGCATGGGATGAACACCACAAACCTTGATCAATTTATTAAAGTGATTACCAAACATAAAGAATTTTTACCACGACCAGAAATGGAACAAGATCCAAAATACAAACAAATTATCCCCTACCTTATTTTTTGTCACAGCGAAAAATACTTTTTAATGCAACGCAAAACAACCGCATCAGAACAACGCTTGCAAGGCAAACTTTCTCTGGGCATCGGTGGACACATGCGTCAAGAAGATATGATCAGCAACTCATTATTCGATTGGGCAAAACGTGAATTTGATGAAGAAATTAATTACAACGGCTCATGCAAAATTACACCACTAGGAATGGTAAACGATGACACTGATGATGTTGGCAAAGTTCATCTTGGTCTTGTGTTGTTACTCACTGGTGATTCAGATAAAATCAGCGTTAAATCAGAATTAAAAAGTGGCACGTTAGTACCACTTGATGAATGTGTAAAACAATATGATTGTTTGGAATCATGGAGTCAGATTGTGGTTAATCATCTACAAACATTAGATGATTAACAACTTATTTACATAGCACGATCAATTAAAACATTTATAATTTCTTTAATTCTAATTCTCCAAGGTGTTTTTATGTCAAAAACACCTTGACCAAAAGGACACAAACGTACCGTTTGATCATTCTTCCGCGCCGGTCCAAAAGCTTTATTCACCCATCTTCGCCAAGGCTTCGTCGGGTTCAAAACTTGTGCGCCGCTACCGGAGCAATCAATTTAAATAATTTTCACCCACTATAGCGCGGTGTCTATTGAATGCTTAATAATCATACTACGAACATGCGGTGCAATATTTTTACTTACTTTTTCAAGATATACTTGCAACTCCCCTGGTGTTGCATCAGGACTAAGTTTTCCATTTTTAATCCCTTCCATAATAATATGTGCCATAGACTCAAACAAGCCCAAAATGGGCTCTTGGATACCTTTTTCATCATTCACTCGTTGCAACAAACAAATAAAGTGATGAAACATGTTTGAAAAGTAGGTTAAAATATTTAAAAATTTTTTCCCTAATTTACCACGCTCTTTACGTGTCCGACGATATATCCGGCGAAGCTCTTGCGAAGACGGATCTTCTTTACGTTTTTTTAAAGTAAGCGCATCTTGCGCTTGATCACTTATCTCTTTTACTGCAACATCGCATAAGTGTAAGACTTCTTCATGTTTCTTTGCAAATATAGATACACCAAATAATACAACAAAACTTATTACTAAATATTTTTTCATACAATCTACACTTTTAAACCAACGATATCTTTGTATAAAAAAACATAATTTATGATGACAATACAATAAAAATCAACGATCGCGCCATAGCGCTAAGCGCGACAGCGGAAGATCACCGACGAATAATCGATGATCTTTTAGAAAGGATAACCATGAGGTTATTATGTAAGCAAAGCTTCAATTTCAAAAATTCCTTGTTGTGCAGTAGGAAAGTGCACCGCTTTTAAATTTAAATCATATTCTTGTGCAACTTCGTTAGCTGCTTGTACATTTTCAACCATGTCATCAACAAAGACAACACAAATATTTTCTGTTTCAATACCTTTTTTCTCAAGATGTTTTAACGTAAAATCATATGCATGTAGGTAATATTCACGTTTTGGCTTTTTAACATTAAACAAATCTTTAGTAACAATACCATCAAACTTAAACGTTAGATTGTGTTCATTAGCACAATGCGCTAACTTTCCTGCCAACTGATCAGCTGGATTATTTGTCCACAACAGTACTGGAGTTTTGTGTTGATTATAAAATGATTGTACAAAATCCCACATTGCAAAAATTGGTGTGCGAACATGATAAATTTCATTATGTGTCTCGTTTCTAATCCCGCCAGTTGTAAAAAAATCTTGTATTGCCATTGAAATATATTTTAATCCCATATCAAATTTGCTTACTGTATTGACAAAAATGCCATCGAAATCTAATGCTAAAATATACGTTGTTTTAGATATTTGATCTGTAGTATTTATTGTTGTGTTATAACCTATACCTGCAAACAATAACAAGAACCAACTACCAAACTTGCACATCTTCATACTCATCATACCTTTTTTATAAAATAGTGAACCTTTGTATCAAAAAAAGCATAATTAATGGTGATAATGCAACAAATCCGTCTACCCGTCTTCGCTTGCCGTTACGACGTGGCACGCGTTTTCACTTCAACGCGATCTAGTCACACCATGAAATCTCACGCTAGAATACATAATACAAAAAAAAGATCACCGACGAATAATCGATGATCTTTTAGAAAGGATAACCAATGAGGTTATTATGTAAGCAAGTTTCTTTTATACAATATAATTTTGCAAATCACGTGCTAACTTATCTGCACTGGTAAAGTGTATTGCAATAATGCGCAAGTTATGCTTTTGTGCAGCTTGTTGTGCCCCAATAACATTTTTCACTTTATCATCGATAAAAATCAAGTATGTGTTTGAAATATCAACACCGCATGCTTGTAGACGTCCCATCGTGTAATCATACGCACGACGATAATAGCGCGCTTTTGGTTTTTTAATGCGTTTAATTTTAAAGTGCTTTGCACACATTTTACCCGTCCATGGCAACGATAATGCATATTTTTTATTAACGTGCTTGAGTTTACCATTACACTGTTTTCTCGGATTGTTTGTCCATAAAAACACATGAATGTCATACTCATTATGTAGATATTGATACAACGCCCATGTTTGTGCAATTGGCTTACGCTTGTGAATGCTTATACCTTTCATCTTTTGCACCAAAACACGATCTAAATCACTACAAATAACAAAGGTCGGTTTAGCTTCTTCTTTTTCTGTATTAAAAACAAAAAAACTTGTTATACCACAAATGGCAACTAAACCAGCGAGTACAAATTTTAATTTATTTCGTAAAATCATTATAACCTCCACGTTATTTTGATAATTTATGGGCCCCGCAATAAGCGAAGCCCACAATGTTTTATACTAAACCTAATTCGCGTTTAATACGCTCGATTGTTTCTGAATCTATATTGTATTTAATAACTACAACATCAAGTCCTTGATCACATAATATTTTCTGCGCTTTTAATGCATAATTAATACGTGATTTACTTGTTTCGATATGAATAACTTTAGTTGCACCACGCTGGAATTGACGCATAAATACTCTAATAAAGTAATCAAGGCTACGTGGAGCTAATTCTGCTGATGGATAAACTACATCGTCAAGATCAATCTTTAAATCAGACCAATGAAACCTTTTTAATCTAACAAACGTTAATTCATCATGTGATGTTGCAACAGAACATTCAATACCATGATCCTTAATTGATTTGATTAAATCATAACCATCTTGTTGTAAAACATGTGATTTTGCACATGCAGTAACAACATCACTATTCAAGTAATTACCACGTAATAATGGTTTGATACCTAAGTAATGACCAATCCAATGAGCATAATTACGTGCTCCATGAACGTTGTTCCCTTGTGGATCTTTTAATTTAAATTGTATTGCATCGTTAATATATTGATAAGCACCTTTAACAAGTAATTTACCCGAAATTATTGGATGAAGTACTGCTAAATAAGCCATTTTAAGCCCAACCGTACGGTTAGAAATTTTTGTTAAAAAGCCATTATCATTAAACGAGCAAAAAACGCGTTCTGTTGGCTCTTGTTGTACTGTTTGAGCAAATGTACCATTAATAGCGCAAAGTGCCGTTAAAACACCGATAAATAATTGTTTTTTAGTCATAATAAACCTCCATTTAGTTGAATGACTACCTTTACACTTCCCATACTAAAGAATATTGACAATTTGTCAATTGGCTTCCAAATGGGTATATTTAGACAAAAAAAGATGGATAAGCCCATCTAGTAAACTTATCCATTAAAAATTTAATAAAAATTGCTTTAAACTGGGTTATTCTGAATCTTTTTTAAAGATCAGTACCTGCCGAACACGCTTATGGCTCGCTTTTTCCACCTGAAAGTAAAATTCTTTGTAGTGTACACGTTCGCCCTTTTTAGGCATGTGCTGCAACTTTTCAGTCAAAAATCCACCAAGTGTGATGGAATCTTCTGATTCAAAGGCTACGCCAAAGAATTCTTCGAGCTCTTCAAGCGTAATGCTCGCGTTAACTTGCCAGCCACCACGAGCCAATGGCACAATCTTTTGTACCGTTGATTCATGCTCGTCGCTGATATCGCCAACAATCTCTTCTAGCACGTCTTCTAACGTAATCAAGCCCATAACGCTGCCATGCTCATTAAGCACAATAGCAATGTGCATCTGCTGATCACGAAACTCACGCAATAATTGGTTAACTTTAACGGTTTCTGGCACAAACATAAGTGGTCTAACAATCTCACGTAATGGCTTTTGTTCGCCATGCGCCAGAAGTTCAAAAATATCTTTTTGATGAATCATACCAATAATATTATCAATTTTACCTTGATACACCGGTAAACGCGTATACTGATATTTTGAAAAACATTCACGTGTTTGCTCTATAGAACTTTCGATATCGATCGAAATGATATCCGTTGCTGGCAACATGATTTCTTTAACTGGCGTGTAACCAAGCTCAAAAATGTTTTTAAGCATGGTGCTTTTTTCTGACTCCATTAAGCCTTTTTTGTTAATGTAATCAATTAAAAAGCGAATTTCTTTTTCTGATGAAACCCATTGACTATCAGTACGAATAATCTCTTTTTTAAATAGTGAAACTTAAACTTTGTTATTAACTCGCAACAAAACTCGTACTGCTGGATACAACGCACGAAAAATAAAATTAGTTAACCCCAACATGGAGTTAAAAATACTATCGCCACGGCTTTTTGCTAAATTTTTTGGTACAATTTCACCAAAAATGATAATCGCAATTGATGCGACACCAATACCGATAGAAAAACCAACACCACTAGAAAAGCCAAGATACGTAAAAAATTCTCCTGCAATATTTGTTGATAATGCAGCAGTTAATACATCAGTAAAACTATTTCAACTAAAATGGTAATCAAAACTTGATCTGGTTGCTTTTCAAGTGCAGTAAATAACGCTGTATAACGTGGATGTTGTTTAGCAAGCTCCTTAAGCTTAAACAAACGCAGTGCTGTTATGCTGGTCTCTAAAAAAGAAAACAACGCACGTACAAACAACGAAACACAAAACAGAACTAACTTAAAAATAAAAATATTCGATAAATCTACATCCATGGTTATACTCAAAACTCCTTGTTTAATTTATGCTTTACTCACATTTGAATTATCATCATTCGTCTCATCTGTGTCACTTTCACCATTTTGTGCATACTCACTAATAAATGCACGTAATTGCTTAAGACGTGATGGATGACGTAATTTTTTAAGCGCTTTCACTTCAATTTGCCTAATACGCTCACGCGTTACCGAAAAATCTTTTCCAACTTCTTCTAGCGTATGCTCAGAAGCAACATCAATACCAAAACGCATCTTTAATACTTTTTCTTCTCGTGGTGTTAACGTTTTTAAAATATGACGTGTGCGCTCTTTTAAATCATTATTTGCAACGGTCTCTGCTGGTGAAATATCATTATCATTTTCGATAAAATCTTTGATGTATGCATCCTCGCTATCACCCACAGGCGCTTCTAACGAAATTGGTTCTTTAGCAATCTTAATAACGTTTTTAATTTTTTTCTCATCAATACCAAGAATCTTAGCTAGCTCTTCTATTGTTGGTTCTTTGCCATCTTTTTGTAGCGCAGTACGCTTAATTTTACTAATTTTATTTAGCGTTTCTACCATGTGTACTGGCACACGAATCGTACGAGACTGATCTGCAATTGCACGTGTAATTGCTTGACGAATCCACCATGTTGCATACGTAGAAAACTTAAATCCACGCTCAAATTCAAACTTTTCTACTGCTTTGAGCAGACCAATATTACCCTCTTGAATAAGATCTAAAAAGTGCAATCCTCGATTAATATATTTTTTTGCCAAGTTTACCACAAGGCGCAAGTTTGCTTCTGCCAAAGCTTTTTTTGCTTTTTTATCTTCATGCGCAGCACGTAATAATTCGTCATAATATTTTTGTGATTTTTCTTGCGTTAGCCCAAGCTCAAGCTCAAACTTTTCAATTATTTTGTTAGCAATACCAATTTCACTTTCTAAATCTTTCATAGTCGCTTTATGTTCATCACTATCAAGTTGCAACTCCTTGTATGTTTTGAGTTTATCTTGATATTTAACAATTAAGCGACGTTTTTCTTTTATTTTAGAAAACATCTTTTCAATTTTTTTTAATAACTTTCTGATCAATGTGTTAGACAAACGAATAGAACAAATTGTTTCAACAATTTTTTGACTGCTAGCTTGCATCTTTTTAAGCATAGCTTCTTGCTGTTTCAGATCGTCTAATTTATCACAATACGATTCATAAATTTCTTTTTCTTTTTTTAATAACTTGTAAATGTTATTTAACACTTTAAGCAATGCTGCTTTTTCTTTTTCCACCATTGGTACATTGTCTTCATCAAAGTCAGAAAACTGAATCACACTTTTTGGATGTAACGCATTACTTTCTAATTTTTCCTTGATTATAACAA
>DAOUPL010000007.1 GCA_030626185.1 bacterium
AATTTGATATCTTAATTCTTGTGATAGTTGTGTGTATTTTCGCATAATTATCCTGTTTTTAAAGGGTCTTAACCGGCCCTTTTATTTTATCAGATAATTATGCACTTGCTACTTGAATCCAGGCACCATTACATTGTTTATGTGAGAATGAGTTTGCAAGGTCCAGTGATTATGAAATGGGTTACAATTTTGCTAAGGTTAAAAAATTGGTTAATCTTTTTGTTCAGTATGGAGCAAATGTTAATAAAGAAGATGGTAATATTTCTGAAGTAGATGTTAATGTTAATAAAGAAGATGGTAATATTCCTGATAAAAAAAAGCAAACACCTATTGAATTTTTGAATTTTGAATCAGAGTATTTAATTTCGCTTTTATTTGATCATGGTGCGTATATCACAGTCGATGGTGAACAAATTATTAAGAACGATGAACGTGTTACGCAAAATGATGAAGGTGTTTTTTTGATAGATAATTTATCATTAAGTAATTTTATATCGAATAATATTTCAAGCTCGTCTCAGTAGAGCGATTTATCTTTTATGTCATAACGTATTAAAAACATCTAACGTTAGAGGTGATTTGTCACCTCTTTTTGTTGTAAAAAATTAGGAAGTAAAGTAGTTTTGTGGTTTAATAATGGTGACAAGTTTAATTATTACATCAAGGGTTTTTATGCATTACTTTTCAAAATCATCTTTATCTTTATTGTTTTTAGTTAGTGTTATATTTTGTTCTGTTGGCGCAGAATATTCTGAGATAAGTCGATTGAGATCTTGTTTATTGTATAACTTAATTATAAATAAAAATTCGTTAGTAAAAATAGATAGACTTTTAGAATTTTGGAATGATGAAACGGAAAATATTGTACAAAAATCTATTTTAAGGCCATTTGTCGAAGAAAATTATTGGATTAGAACTAATGGTGCATATGTTCAAAATAATGCTTTAGCTATTGCGTGTCAGGAATATCCAGAAGTCATACCTTTATTAGTAAGTTTTTTAAATCGTCAACAAATTCCGTTAAGTAAAATTTCAGGAGATGTTGTATATCGTGATTTGCGATTAACAAGTTTTAATGATTTTAAAAAATCGAATAATTGTGTAGGTTTATCTCATGTTAATTTTTATATGGAAAATCCAAACGTAAATGAAGTTTTAGAGTACCTGCAAGTTTATAAAAATAGTTTTGTCTTTAAAAGTGGTAACTCAAAAAGAATTATTATAGAAAAATGTGAAGCGTTTTTGTCTAACCATCAGAACTAATAAGTTTTGTATAAAATGTACTAAAAAATGTCTAAAGAGAGAGGTGATTCGTCACCTCTTTTTAGTTTTTGTGCACCAACAAACGCAATCATCGCAGCATTATCGGTACAAAATTGTCGTGATGGGGTAAAGAATTTTAAATTGCGCTTTTTGGCAAACGCACGAAGTTCTTTTTTTAAATAATTGTTGCACGCAACACCACCAACAAACGTGATCGCTTGTACGTCAGTCTGTTGTTTGAGCGCTAACGAAAGTTTGTTAATAAAAATATCTTTTACACAAACTAATAACGAGCTTGCAACTTGTTGCTTGAGCTCTAAATTATCATCAGCTAAAAAAGTTTTTGTTTGCATGTCGTATGCATTTTTTTTAACTAGGTCGTACAGCACCGCAGTTTTGAGACCAGAAAAACTAAAATCAAGTATGTTTTTTTTGCCGCGTGGATAGTTGTAAAAATCTACAAAGTTAGCTTGTTGTGAAAGTTGTTCAATAACGGGTCCACCGGGGTACGGCAAGTTCATAAGTTTTGCAATTTTATCAAATGCCTCACCAGCGGCATCATCTTGCGTGGTGGCAATTTCAATAATATTAGTAAAACTATGTATTTTATAAAGTGATGAGTGCCCACCAGAAGCGGTTAAGCATAAATGTGGAAATGGGACATCGTGTTCTAAAAATGATGAAAACACATGCCCATCAAGATGATTAACGCCAATTAGAGAAATTTGTTGTGCCCATGCAAGTGACTTTGCAAAACAAAGACCAACTAACAAAGATCCGGGCAACCCTGGCTTGTGCGTGACCGCAATAGCATCAACATCAGTAAGAGTAACATTTGCATCATCGAGCGCTTGTTGCACAATAAAATTAATTTTTTCTAGTTGTGAGCGTGAAGCAATTTCTGGAATAACGCCACCAAATGCTTTGTGCAAGTCAATTTGTGAAAATAGGACGTTTGATTGTAAACCATCTTGCAAATTATAAACAGCTGCGCCAGTCTCATCGCATGATGTTTCTATGCCCAAAATTATACGTGGTTTATCGTTCATACACTAAATTGTTGGAATAATAAGTATTGATGCGCCAACTTGAGTAATCGCTTTAGACGGCTGTATGTGTATTGCTTTAAGATCAGGACAAGTAGCAGCTTGTCTAAGTGCAAGTTCGTGCATTTTATCTTCACCGCCAGCGAGCAAATGTACGTTATCTTTTATGATAATGGTCGGTAGTTGCATTGCATCACCACCAGAAAGTTCTTTTACGTAATGTGCAGGAATAGGGAAAATTAACGTTGAATCAGGAATTTGTCTAGTTTGTGACAGCGCCATCTCTTTGATCGTCCATGTGACGGTAGTTTTTTTAGTTTTGCGATCATAGTTGTTGTTGATTGTTGCTTTGAATATGCGATATTTTGCTTTTTCTTCTAGGGTTAAGTGATCAATGGTGTTATTGATTGCAAGTTCATCGTTATCTTTGAGTGTAAAGGTGATATTTTCACCTTCAGTAAATAAGAAATAAAAATCTAAGCAATAAGTATTTTTTTGACGGTTGCGACTGAGGGGTACTTTGTAAAAAATTTTGTTATTCGCATCATCACATTCAGTGATGGTGATTTGTTGGCCTTCATAACTTATTGCCGACATTTGTGGCAAACTTTTAATGCTTGGATATTGAATAGTGCCAACAAAAGATTTAATTGGCGGATACGCAACAATGTTTGATGCTATTAACAATAACGATAAAAAAAATAACGACCATTTAGTGTTGTCAGATTTTATAAACATATAATCTCCATGGATAAATGTGATGTCTGTATGATTGTGTAGTCTACCTTTTTTAGGGTAGCATTGTGCAGTTTTTTTGCAATTATTTCTAATTTTACGGTATCCTAGAGATAATTAATAAAATTATTAACAAGATAGGTGACATTCATGAAGATCGTGGCTAAGAACAAAAAAGCGTTCCACGATTATGACGTTTTAGATAAAATAGAAGCTGGTTTAGTCCTCACAGGCGATGAGGTAAAATCATTGCGTGAAGGGAAACTTAATTTAACCGGTTCGTTCGCGTCATTTCATGAAGGCCAGTTATTTATGGTCAATGCGCATATTACACCGTACAAAGCAGCATATCGCAAACGTGAAGGTGATGATCGCAGAAGCCGTAAATTGTTGCTTCATAAAAAAGAATTGTCTAAACTACAAGGCAAGATTGCTGAAAAAGGTATCACGTTAGTGCCATTAAAGGTCTATTTTACCGCTAAAAACATAGCAAAAGTAGAGTTAGGTTTGTGTAAAAGTAAAAAAGCAGCAGGTAAAAAGCAAGCGCTAAAAGAGCGTGATATCAAGCGTGAAACGCAAAAAGAGCTCAAAGGTGTATCGCGCTATTGACGTGATTGTGATTAAATGTTACAATTAGAATAAATAAAAGTATCTTTGAAATTTTCGGGGGCGTAACGGCTTCGACGTGGTATTGTCTGCGTTGAGTGCATGTCGAGCGTTGATTGAGTGCTCGTAAAAGAAACAATCATTTAAAGAAAAGCAACTGCTTCTCAAAGTCAGGTGAACCAAGTTCAACCTGCACTCGCTTAAGCCTAGTCTAAAGCGACTTGTCAAATACGGCGTATCTATCAGCTAGTTTGACTCGTATTACCAGATAGAACGAATCAAGTAAGATTTATATATTTTTAGTAACTTGAGGGTAACACGAAAAATGTCGTAAATGCTTAACTGAGCTGTTGCAGGAGTTATTTACGTACTACAACATCTGAACATGGAGTACTTAACGTTTATCATATTGCGGACATGGGTTCGACTCCCATCGCCTCCACCAGTCTTCGCTACTACGTAGCTACGCCTGGCATGCCAGTCTTTTTAAATGACTTTCAATATAAAAATAACATTCTTATGCCGTAAGAAGACTTCCGAAGAAGCTTTATACGAAGACGGACAACTATTTTTCTTCGATCTTACGAATTACGCCTGGCACGGCCACACTTTGTATAAAGTACTATGGCGTGATTAAATTTTTTTTCTTTTTCTTTTTATTTTTATAAATTCGCATAAAGTATGTCGCGTCGAAGTGTAACGTAGACGGATTCAAGACATCCTATTTTGGGATGTCTTTTTTTTTGGTATAGTTAAACGGCTTATAATTTGAAAGCACCGGCTCTTTGTACTAAAATAATCATTATTGAGTAGTTTTAACAAGGTAAAGTAGATGGGTGTACGGTGGTATCGATGGACTATCCGTCAAGTGAAAAGTCATTTTTCTAGTGATACTACGCACGGGCTTTCGCATGAACGTGCAATGAACAATCTCCATCGTTATGGTAAAAATGTTCTTACGCGTAAAAGTGAGCGTGGTTGGATCCGCATTTTTATTGATCAGTTTAAAAGTCCGTTAATTTATATTTTATTAATCGCTGCAGCGATAATTTTTTTTGTGGGCAAAGATCCACTTGATGCCTTTATAATCTCAGGTGTTCTTTTTTTTAATGCAATTATTGGCACCATTCAAGAAGGACGTACTGCTGATATTATTAAAAGTTTAGAACGATTGATAAAAACTTCTACTGTTGTTATTCGTGATGGGCAAACGTTGATTCTTGATGATGAAAATTTATCTCCGGGTGATTTGATTATGCTGCAAGAGGGCGCTTGTGTTCCTGCTGATGCACGTGTGTTTGAAGCGTATAATCTGCAAGTTGATCAATCAATTTTAACAGGTGAATCGTTACCGGTGTATAAAACAATTGATCCAATTATTGCAGAAAAAAAAGAAGTTGACGAACAAACAAACATGGTTTTTCGTGGCACGTACATTGTGAGTGGTTCAGGAAAAGCAATTATTGTTGCCACTGGAAGTGAAACTGAAATTGGCAAAATACAAGAAGCAATTGCTGGCATTGACACCGACATTCCGCTTAAGCGTGATGTTGATAGGTTATCCTATTTTATTTTGTTGTTTGTGCTTGTTGTTTGCGCGGGTCTTTTTGGGATTGGTTATTTGTCGGGAACACCCTTGCAAGAATTGTTGGTGATGTTGACCGCATTGTTTATTTGTGTTGTGCCAGAAGGGTTACCGGTTGTGTTGACGCTTGTGTTGGTCAGTGGTGTGCATCGCATGGCGAAAAAACGTGTGTTGGTTAAAAACATGCAAGCAGTAGAAGCGCTTGGCAGAACAGACGTGATTGTTATGGATAAAACAGGAACGTTAACACGTAATGAGATGATGGTTTCTCGTGTGTATTGCAACGATATTATTTGGCAAGTTTCTGGTCGTGGTTACCATCCAGAAGGATTGGTGACAAACAGTGGGCGTCCTGCAACATTTACTTCTCGCAATGATAATTTGGCTGTTTTGGGTATTTCATCAATGTTGTTGAGTAACACTGACGTTGAATACCAAAAAGAGACTGGATTGTTTTTGGTTAAAGGTGATCCGACCGAAGCAGCGTTGTACATTTTTGCACAAAAATTGGGATTAAAAAGAGAAATTTTAGAAAAAGATTATAAAAAGTTGTACGAAGTGCCATTTTCTTCGCAATTAAAATTTCATGTGGCGTTTTATAAATGTGAAGCTGATTATTATGCGTTTATGATAGGCTCCCCTGAAGAAGTATTTAGTCATTGTGATGCAATTTCAGACGAAACACATGCAATTATGGGCGATATGCTTGAAGATGGCTTACGTATTATTGCTGTTGCGTACAAAAAGTTTGATGTGTATGATTTACCATATCCAAAAGAAGAAAAAGAACAACCTGATGTTGACGAGTTGTTAGCGATTGTACATTCTGGCATGACGTTTGTCTCTCTTTGTGGATTAGAAGATTCAATTCGTCTTGATTTGCGTTCGGTTATTTCACGAACACGTTCAGCTGGATTACGATTAATAATGGCAACAGGTGATCATCAAAAAACAGCAATGCATGTTGCAAAACAGATTGGTTTGTATCAAGAAGGCGATTTAATACTTGATGGCCCACAACTTGACATGATGGATGATGAAACATTACACCAACAAGTGCAAAATATTACGGTTTTTTCTCGTGTTTCACCATTGCACAAAATGCGTATTATAAAAGCATTGCATGCGCACGATCAGATTGTTGCCATGACGGGCGATGGGGTAAACGATGCACCATCATTGGTTGCAGCTGATCTTGGTATTGCCATGGGCAGCATCGGGACAGAAGTTGCAAAAAATGCATCAGACATGATTTTACTCAATGATTCGTTTGCTGGAATAGTTGAAGCGATTAGGCAAGGTCGCCATATTTTTTATACGTTGCGTCGCGTTATTTTATATTTTTTTGCGACAAACTTGGGCGAAATTTTAATTGTTCTGTTTGCGTTTATGTACAGTATTTTTAGTGGCACGTTATTGCCGTTACCACTTACTGCAACACAAATTTTGTGGCTCAACTTGGTAACCGATGGTTTTTTGGATGTATCGTTATCGATGGAAAAAGAAGAACCAGGATTACTTTCACGCGCATGGCTGCAAGATAAACCCAAACTTGTTGATAGATCAATGTTGTTGAGCATGATCTTTTTTGCTATTCCAATGGGTGTTGTTTCGTTAATTGTATTTATGAGTTTTTATGAACAAGATCTGGTGTATGCACGTACCATGACGTTGATCACCATGGCGATGTTTCAATGGTTTAATGCATGGAATTGTCGTTCACAAACAAAATCAATTTTGTCATTGGGATTATTTACAAATAAATGGTTAATTTTAGCAACATTGTTTGTGCTTGGTTTGCAGTTTTCTATTTTACACATTCCGGTGTTGCAAACAATCTTTAAAACAACGCCATTAAGCTTAAATGATTGGGCAATTATTGTGTGTTGTACATTCCCGATTGTGTTGCTAGAAGAATTGCGAAAATATTTTATGCGTAAGCGCGTTGTAGGGCAGTGATTTATTTGATAGCATTAAAGTTAATTATCGGTATTTTTTATTTAAAGGATTTTTGTGAATAAAAAAATGATTAATGTATTAAGTTGTGTAGCGTTAATGAGCGCAAGTGTTGTGTCTGCAGAAGATATACTGTTGTCAACAAATGCAATTGCCGCCATAAGCAGTGATATGAAAATTGGTGTAGTAAATTTGTTTGACTGTATGGGTAACTCAGAACAGGGTAAAAAATTTAAACTTGATGTTGAAAACAAACAAAAAGCTTTAGAAACAAACATAGCTACATTGCAACAATCATTTGAATCACAAGTAAAAGACTTTAATGCGAAAAAAGATCTGTTAACTACTGATGCACGTAGCAAAGAAGAACAACGCTTGTTGAGCTTGCAAAGTGACTTGCAAAACGAAGCACAAAAAGCAGAACAAGAGTTGCGTTTGTTAATGAATTCATTGACTGAAGATCTTGCAGCAGAAGCTGAAAAAGCAGCCATTGCGTTAGCACAAGAAAAAGACTTTGATTTGTTGTTAGAAAAAACATCAGGTCGTGTGGTTCACTGTAAATCAACGTATGAGTTTACTGGTTTAGTAGCAAATAAAATGGATACAAGTTGGGAAACACGTTTAGCTAAAAATACTGAAAAAATTGAAGATAAAGCAGAAGTTTTAGCTAAAACTGATGTGACAAAAGAAGCAGTAAAAGAAGTAACAACGTAAGTTTGCTTTAGTTTTATTAAGTACATAAATTTTTTAAAAGAGGGTTGGCGTAAGTCAATCCTCTTTGTTTGTTAAGAACCCTTTTATGACGATTTATATGAACACCAATAATTCAATAAGTACTGCGGTAATCAGCACACATGATAATTGTGTGTATGGGCCCCTGTTGGCAAAAAAACTAGGTGCAAAACATATTACATTGGTTGTTGAAAAACATTCTGATAATGAGTTTGTACATAATAGTGAGTTCTTTAATTATCTTGCACAGTTTAAACAAGTTATTATTGTTTGTTCAAACGGTGTTGCCAGTGGTGATGAACGTATTATGCGCTTGTTGTTGATTGCTCATGAGCTGAAAAAGCGTGGGATAAAAAATATACAACTTGTTATGCCGTATTTGCCTTATTCGCGTGAGATTAATACATTTGGTTCAACAGTTATTCAATTATTTGCGAACGCTGGAATACAAAAATTGTTTTGCTTACAAATGCATGAATCTTTTTCACAATCGATTGCTGGTATAAAAGTTTATGCAATTGATGGTGCTGTTCCAATTGCACAAGATATCAAAAAACGATTACCGCTGAATGAAGTTGTTCTTTTTGCGCCAGATCAAGGAGCAGTTGCGTTAGTACAAAAAGTTGCACAATTATTAGATGTACCATTTGTATGTGCCAAAAAAAAGCGTAATAAAAATGGTGATGTTTTGGAAATTATATGTGAAGAACAGGTAACGCGCAAGCATATTATTATTGTTGACGATATTATTTCTACCGGTAGCACATTTGTAAAAATGATTAACGCGTTACGAATAAAATCGAAGAAATATTATATTTATGGTTATTTTGTGCATGGCGTATTTGCTCAAGGTATAGAGGAAGTTGTATCCTCTGATAATTATCGTTCGCTTGCGGTTTCTGATTCATTATTTGTTTTAGATGAGTATCAGCAAGATATTGATTATCGTTATTTTGATACAGCTGATTATTTTGTAGATCAAATTATTGCTAAACTACATTCATAATTGTTTTGTACTTGTGGATTTGTAATGAAAAAAAATATCGTAACAATTGATACTGAAATTAAAGTAATTATTGGTCTTGGCAACCCAGAAAAACGTTTTGAAAATACACGTCATAACATTGGCTTTCGTATTGTTGACGCTATAGCTGATAGGCATTATGGCAGTTGGTCAGAACAAAAAAACATGCTTGTTTCATCAATTTCTATTAATGGGCACAATCTTACACTCGTCAAACCACTAACCTACATGAACAGTTCAGGGGCGGTGATGCCACATTTTGCAAAAAAAGGCATCAAAGCAGAAAATGTGTTAGTTGTGCATGATGAACTTGAAAAAAAGTTTGGTACACTTTCGTTTAAAGTTGGTGGTAGTCATCGTGGTCATAATGGCTTGCGATCGTTGATCAGTATTATTGGTCCTGATTTTGCACGATTACGTTTTGGTATTGCTAGACCGCAAGACAAACAAGATGTTGGCAATTATGTTTTACGGAATTTTTCATCAGAAGAACAAGCGCTTCTTGAAGAAAAAATCGATCATGCGTGTGATATGATCGATCAATTATTTGTTGATTGATTTTGCAGCACAATAAACAAATGGATTTATATTCTGAAATTCACTTGAATTTTTTGGATTTGGATCTTTAAAGGGATTATAATCATTAAGCAGATTGTCGTTATCTGTATATGGATTTTTACCATTAAATGGATTATTATATGGGTTTTTTATGTGCGGCGATTGTGTTGGTGAAGTTTGAGAGTTATTTTTGTTATCAAATGGATTATGAGCATGAATATTAGTGACAATTATGCTCATAAAGCAAAAAGTCGTAATAATATATTTATTCATGGTTTTCCTTGTTGTTTTTAAAGTAAGAGTCTTTAGTTTAAAGTATTTTTTATAATTTTAAAATAGGTTGTGTTTGACGCTTTGTGTAAAAGATTCTACTCCTAAACATAGAGAGTTTCTAGATGTTTTAAGGGGTAGAGAGTGATGCGTAAAATGTTTCTATTTTGTCTTGTGTTACAAATAATTCTTTTGCAAGGGCATGGATTTATTGGTAATACGCCAGTTTATTTGGCTAATGGACGTTTATCGACAATAGAATCATTGGTTGTGCCAAATGTGTACAAAAAATGCATTTTTGTCGAAAGTTATGATTGCAGTGATCGCCAATTAATATCGCACCGCATAATTGAAAGTGGTAAAAGTATCTCACCGTACGTGGTGCGAATTGGCTTTGATGATGATCGTGTAAACGATATTATTTGTACACCAACGCAAGCGTTTTATCGTTCATCTCGACAACGGTGTGAGCACCCGTCTTCACCGAATACGACGGCGCGGCCCGACCGTCGCTTTCAGCTATGGTGAGACAAGCACCGCGCCATAGTGCGAGTGCTCGGTTGTATCTTGCATAGCTTTATGCGAAGAATAGACAGCGGGTGGGTTTTGGCAAATGATTTGTGCATCGGTGATGAATTATTGGGGTATGGCAATCAATTACATAAAGTTGTTTATAAAGAAGTTATACTTTCGCCACACATTGTTTATACGTTCGAAGTGGAAAAAACACATACATTCTTTGTAGGCAAACAAGGCATTTTAACACATAATATGGCGTTGCCAACGTCATTGTTGTGCGAAGCTGGCATTTCATTAGGTGGGCTTGCCGCTGCAATAGGAAGTTTATGTTCATCTCCACTAGTTATTGTTGGAGCAATTTTGATTGCTACTGGTTGTGCTATTGCTAAAGCGATAAAGCGTAAAAAGGTACGAAAATATAAAATACCGGTAAAAGATGGTAACGTTTATAGTGATCGCAAAATATATCAAACACTTGATAAACGTGGTGATAAACGAAAAAAGAAGCGTAAACAAAAAGTTAGAAAAAAGAAAAAATCTGCTTCTGAAGAAGAAAAAAAAGCACGGAATCGTGAGCATAAACCGTTAACGAACGAAGAAGCACGTAGAATTGCAAAAAAGTTAGGGTATGTAGAAGATAAAAATCCCCCATTTAATTCTCATAATAGACTAGCTTTTCGTAAAGGTAATGATTGGATAACACCTGATAAAGATGGACACAAGGGTGGTGCTTGGAAAAGATATTTTAAAGATAGACGCCTTGGGACTTATAATATTGATTTAACTGAGATGATTGGAAGTTGATATGAAAAATTTATCTATTAGATTTATTGATGAAAAGGTAAAAAAAGTAAAAGGGGTTAAGTATGTATGTAGTAAAATTAAGATAAATGATTTTAATGAGCGATTTGATACACCGTTAGATTATTGGGGTATTGATGATTATAAACAGCAATGGAAAGAAGGTTTAGAACGTCTCAAGACACATGATGTTTCATGTTTGGTTGTTGGAATTTGTGATTCAAAAAAAGGGAGAAAATATCTTAATTGGTGGCCGTTGTATAAGGAAGAAGATACTATTGTTGTTCAAAATGGAGTATTTTATAGTGATTTTTATGAAGAATATTTTGGTGATAATGAGGTTACGGTAAAAAATTGTTATGATTTTATTGGACCACGAATTCCAGAAGATTTTCCCGAAGGTTTAAAACCCTCTGAATGGGTAATATCATTAAATGATTAAAAAGAATTTGTTACTTTTTTTGTAACCACTGCACGATCGACTCTTCAAGATTTTTTGTTATAGCACCACCACCTTGAATATCAGTGCCACGTCCACCGCAGCGAATAGCATGCGTATCGCGTAACCAGGTTGCAAATTCTTTTAAGTTAATTTTATCACTAAGTTTATCGCTGCAATGAGCAAACAATGATAATTTATCATCATTAACGCTGGTCAGTACATAAAATCCAGGTTGTTTTTGTGATAACGTGTTGCCAATAGTGCGGAGCTCTTGCATCGAGCTATTATTCTGTTCGTGGTATAAAAATGGCACGTTATTAATTGTTTGTGCGTGCTCGAGCAATGATGGAATTTGGTGAATTAATAATTGTTGTTTTAATTTTTCAATATTTTTTTGCGCATCCTTTAGATCAGCGTGTTGTTGTTCAACTAACGCAACAATTTCGTGTTGTTGTATTTTAAAATGTGTGCCCAATGTTTTGGTGATCGCAAACGTATCTTGAAAAAGTTCTACAGCACGTGGGCCAGTGAGCGCGACAATACGTTTGTGCCCAGCTGATAGCGATGAGATTGATGTAATTTTAAACGTGCCAATGTCACCGGTTGCGTTTACGTGTGTGCCACCACAAAGCTCTGCAGAAAAATCACTTACTTGCACAACGCGAACATTGTCAGGTTTGTATTTGTCGCCAAAAAATGCGATAACGCCACGATTGGTTGCATCTTTTAATGTGGTCTGTTCTATCGTAACGGGAATATTTTGTCTAATTTTTTGATTTACTAAATCTTCAACTTGGCGTAATTCATCATCAGATAAATTGCGATGGAACGTAAAATCGAATCGTAAATAATCAGGATGAACTAACGAACCAGATTGTTTAATCTGTTTACCGAATAAGCTAATCAGCGCTGATTGTAACAAATGTGTTGCGGTGTGATTTTTCATCGCGTTAGCACGCCATTTGATGTCGATGCGTGACGTTATTGGTGATCCAACAACAAGATCAACTGGCGCGATAATTTCTGCAGCAATAGCGTTGTTGATAAAGCGTACTGATTTTACGACAACTTCTTGTTCATCAATGATTAACCAACCTTGATCAGGCACTTGTCCACCACCGACGATAAAAAACGGTGATTCTTTTACGATTACAAAACATTGTTCACCTTTGGCAACACGATCAACTGACGTGAAGTTATGCACAAGTGCAGTAATTATTGATAATGTTTCATGATCGGCGTAACCAGTAAATGTTGTGGAGATTGCTGAGTCAAGATCAATTTTCGCAAGTTTATCAGTCGTTTTTTTGCCCGATTGTTTTTTTTGTTTTTGCATGTGTTGTTTGTATGATTGTTCATCAACGGTGTAGCCATGTTCTCGGGCTGCAGCTTTGACTAATTCTAACGGAAAGCCGTAGGTGTCGTACAATTTGAATGCATGCTCGCCGCTAATTTTTTTTGTTTTTTCTGCTTGTGATAAATAGTTGTTTAAAATGACCGTACCGCGTTGCAAGTTTGCAGAAAAACGTTCAATCTCACTTTGTAAGACACTTTTGATTAATGTTTGTTGCGTGACAATTTCTGGGTACCACTGACCCATTTGGTCAATAACGGTTTGTGACAGCGTTGGAAAGATTATGGAATCAGTTAATTTTTGAGTAAATAGCGCTGCGCGACGAATAATTTTACGTAACACGTAACCACGTCCATCATTTGATGGCGCACATCCGTCAGCGATGAGAAACGTTGCAGAACGCACATGATCGGCAAGCACATGAAACGCAGCTTTGTGTTCTGCATCTTGAACGTCATATTTTTTGTTTGTTAATTTTTCTGTTGCAGCAATAATTGGGGTAAAAAGATCGGTGTGAAAAACTGAATCAACGTCTTGCATCACGCTGCAAAGTCGTTCTAGACCCATACCGGTATCAACGCCTTTTTGTGTAAGTTCTTTCAGCGTACCATCAGCTTGTTGGTCAAACTGCATGAAAACTAAGTTCCAAATTTCTAAGTAGCGATCGCATTCACATGCTGGATCGCAAAATGTGTCATCATCACAACCAAAAGATGCACCACGATCGATATGAATCTCGCTGCATGGGCCACAGGGGCCAACATCACCCATTTGCCAAAAGTTATCTTTTTTTCCTAAACGATGAATTTTATCTTCTGGCAATCCAATCTGTTTGTGCCAAATGTCGTATGATTCATCATCGGTTTTATACACAGAAACGTGTAGGTGTGTAACATCAATTGCAAGTTCTTTAGTTAAAAAGTCCCATGCAAATGTAATTGCTTCTTGTTTAAAGTAGTCACCAAAAGAGAAATTCCCCATCATTTCAAAAAAGGTAAGATGCCGTTTGGTAAAACCAACATTATCAAGATCGTTATGTTTTCCGCCAGCGCGGACGCATTTTTGGATAGAAACGGCACGTTTGTAGCTACGTGTCTCATTGCCAAGAAAAAGATCTTTAAACTGATTCATGCCAGCATTTGCAAACAATAGCGTTGGATCTTGTGCAGGAATAAGCGATGAGCTTGCCACCTTTGTGTGTTGCTGTTTTTTAAAAAAGTTGAAAAATTTTTGACGTACGAATTCTGATTTCATAAGATAAATTCCCTTTAGGGGCTATTTTGTGATTATTCTTTTAGTTTATCGCAGGTACGCTCTGGGTGCAACAAGGTTAAATTTTGTAATTGTTTTTTTGTTTTTTTAACGTAATATGAAAATGTTTTAAAAGTTTTTTACAGAAAGGAAATAGCATGCAAAAACAATTGTTTTTTATGGTTACGTTGTTGAGTGTGGATAGCTGTTTTGGGATGGAAAAAGAAAAAGAAGTTGGAAAAATAGAAGAAACTGAAAAACCTATTGATGACTCTGACGAAAACAATTCTTTTGTGTTTTGTACTGAAAATGAAGAGGAAGTTCCCAAATATGTGGGTGATCCAAAATTACAAATGGCTTTTTATAAAAAACAAAAAGAATTAATTCAGGATGTTGAAGATATTTTTGGTGAACAAGACTAATAAAGTCTAAAGTTTTATCTTGATAGCTGATCATGCATTTGCGTGGTCAGTTATTTTTTTGTATTAACAGAGGTTAGCATGATACATAAAACGTTATCTTTTATTATTTTGTTGGGCATTATTAATTGTTCTGCGATGTTTAATAATATTGGCAGTGCTTGTGTGAGAAAAGATGATAATGACGAAGTTACATGGGTAACGTATTTTTACTCTGGGCCGTTGATAGGAACTTATTCGGTTATTGTGAGACACAGCGATAATACTGAAGAAGATAAAGAAGGACTAGGCTCTCCAAAGATTTTATTTGAAATTTTGAGAGAAATGTACAATAATCAGCAAAAAAACAAGTAAGAAGCCCGAAGATAAGCCGTTTTGTCCTTGAGAGCCTTTGTAAAATGTGATAATCTTTATTTGTAAACAATTTTATTTTAAATGTTACAAATAAGGGTTTTATGAAAAAACTATTGTTGGCAGTTTCTTTGTGTGCGGTATTTGGTTCTTTTGCTGCTAGAACTGCTGTTGAAGTGCGTAAAAAAAATATATCTAGATTTGAAAGGATTACAAAAAATTTAAAATCTTCAAGAAAAAAACAAGTTCCTTTTGAAGAAGAAGTTTATTTTTATGGTCAAGGCGGTATGGTTATAAGAGACAGTAAGTGTGAATTTCGTAATTTTATTCCATCTTTCAGTAAAAGAAAAAATTATCTTGCTAATAAACCATACGTTAATTTGGTTACGGTTTCTTTAAAACCAATTGAGGCGAAATATTTTTACTTTGACAGGGTATCGGGAAAAAGGGAACAATTGGGAAAAACAAAAATAGGTTCTTCGGCTCGATTAGCAGGTAGAATTGTATTTAATATAATTAATGCCCATACAGCTTAGATTAATTAACGATTTTTACTATCAATAAAAGCTGATCATACATTTGTGTGGTCAGTTTTTTGTTTTTCAATGTTTTTTATGGTAATCAATTATTAAAAAGGATTGTCATGAAGAGATTTATTTTTATAGTTTTTTTATTAGTTTGTGTTAATTGTTGTGCGCGTATAACGCGTGAAGAAACTGATAAGTACATTCAGTACAAGCAAACATATCATGATACAAAGTTATACATTCTACATTATAAAAATAGTAATTTTTATTTGTGCTCACAGTGGAAATTGTTTGAAAAACAATGGTATTATTGGTATCTAGAAGATTTTTTACCACAAATGTACGAGCGTATTGAACAAGCGTATAAAGACGAGGGGCCTTGTAATTTATCGTTCGAGAGTCCTGATAAAACAAAGATGAAAAAAGTAGAAGATTATGAAGAAGGTACTATTTTCGACGGATAATACACAGACATTAGAGAAGATTAACAGCGCGTATCAAAAAAAATTACAAGATTATTTACAAAAACTAACTTATGATGAGCAGTTAGTTAATAAAGTGTTTCCATTTGCCCAAGCACTTAATGATGCGCAATTATTGCAACAAGTTAGACAAGTTAGTGATGCGTTACAGAAACATGCGCCAACAATTATAGTGTTGGTTGGGATTGGTGGTTCTAATTTAGGGACACAAGCGATTATTGAATTGTTGTACGGTCTTTTTTATCGCGATACACATTTGCCGACATTATTTTTTGTTGACACAACTGATCCGGTATACATTCGTCATATTATTGATAACGTAACCAGTGCATTGCAAAAGGATGAAAATGTTTGTCTTATTGGCATAAGCAAATCAGGAAAAACGATTGAGACTGTTGCAAACTTGTCAGTATTTATCGAGTTGTTACAACAGCATAAAAAATATTCGTGGCAAAAATATTGTGCATTTATTTCTGATGATGGTTCACCGTTGATGCAGTATGCGCAAAAAGTTGGTGCGCATGCGTTACCAATTCCACAAAGTGTTAGTGGGCGTTATTCTGTTTTTACCGCCGTTGGCTTATTGCCACTTATGCTTATGGGGATAAACATTGAACAATTACTTTCTGGTGCACGATCAGTTGTGGAACAACTAAAAACTGGTTCTAGTGATAATTTTGTACGTAGTGTTGCTGCATTGTTTGGATATTATGAGTATGGTGGCAAAATTTGTGATTTATTTGTTTTTGGTCATAATTTTGAAAGCTATGGCAAGTGGTGGCGCCAACTTGTGGCAGAAAGTTTAGCAAAAGGGTATGATCTTGATGGGCAAAAGATAACACATTGTTTGCTACCAACAGTTTCTGTTGGATTAGTTGATTTGCATTCAATGGCACAATTGTATTTAACGGGTAATGCAAAACAGTATACGATTTTTGTTACAACGGATCACGAAAATGATTATAAAATAAAACCTTTTGGCGCAATTATTACACAACAAACATCGTTAAGCAGTATTATGACTGCTGCGTACAAAAGTACGATTATTGCGTATAAAGAGCAACAATTGCCATACACGCATGTTCATTTAGAATCATTGTCAGCTCAAACAGTTGGGCAACTTATGATGGGCGACATGGTGCAAACAGTTTTGTTAGCGCATTTAATGAATGTTAATCCGTTTGATCAGCCGCATGTTGAGTTGTACAAAAAACATATGCGAACGATCATGTCAAAAACAAATTAATTTTCTTCATTTGGTTCTTCTAAGATTAAACAAATAGGTAAAAGTAGAGCAAAAATATCGCATATTAAGAGATCATTAAAGGGTTTAAGTTCAAGAGTATATAAGTACTTATATGTATAATTCTTTACAGCATCAGCAATTTCATATTTAAGTCTTATTTCTTTTTTGGCGTATTTCTTGCTAAATCCTGCTTTTTTATCAAAGTGTTTAAAGTTGTTATCCTTTAATATTTTTTTCAATGCTTTTTCTTTTGGCATACGTACTATTGGTGTAACATTTTCTGGTACATCCATTGCATTGCTAGCAAAATTAACGCTGAGAAATAATAAAAACAAACCTATTTTCTTCATGTGAATCCTTGTTGATGATAAACGTAAACTTAAGTTACGTTACCACATAACGCTTTGATGAGCAATTTATTATTAGCTACCAGAGCGTTAAAAGTTCAAGTTTTCCGGTGATAAATAAAATTCTTAGTATTTATTTTAAATAATGTTCTAATAACTGAAATAATATATCGCGTTCTTTTATTATTAAGGACATATAAATAAATTGATTTTTTATTAATTGTAATAAGTTTTTTACAACTTCAGGGTTTGTTTTGTTTGTGTTGTTTATGATTTCTGTAGCAAGAGCGAAAGTTGCTTCTGTTATAAGAAGTTGAGAATCTATTTTTAGATTAACTTCTATAAACTCTGCAGTAATTTTTGTGGTATCCAAATTCATAGTGTAACTTGTGAAGTTGATACTGAGAAATAACAAAAATAAGCATGTTTTTTTTATTGACATAAGCTTATTACATCAAAGGGGTAAAACAACTTGAGGGGTTAGTCGCATTATCATACACGCTGTGCATAGTTTCCCTTCTCCATGTTGCTTGATTGCCAATAATATTAACGACAAGTAAAGCATAAAATAAATCAAGATATTGTTTATCAAGGTAGCGATTAGGATAGATAAGGTTGATGCGATAATTTTCAATTTTATTATAATTATCGTCATAAGCGTTAGATGGTGGTTCGTATTCTGGGCAGTTCTGTTTTACAATGCCAAAAAGCATGAGTCGTCGTAAATTTGTGATTTTATCGAGCATTTTTTTTTGTTCATACCAGTTGTCTTCATCTTGTTCTCCTGCTTGCTCTAAAGCTTTTTCTTCTGTTTTGATGAATTTTTTATCATATGCGATTTTGTAATACATTTTGTTGATGCAATCGCGTACGGTTGGTGCTTTAAGAATAAGTTTATAATTTGTTCTAAGGTGTTGAATCATCCAAGGCATACCTTCGTTGCGTGACATTCTCCCTATAGAGCACGCGTCAAGAAGTTTGTCTAAATGATGGGGTAATATTCGTAAAAGATCGTGTTTAAAAATGATTACGTTTGTGATGGATGGAATATCAGGAATAAGTTCTAGTTCAGGCATATTTTCGAATTCTTCACTGGATGATGATGGATCGTCCATTGCATAAATTGACAAGTTTGTGATGCATAAAAGTGCTAACAATAAACATTTTTTTATTACTTCTCCTTAAAGTTTTTAAAAATTTGTTTTATGCTACCATGTTTTTATCAGCACGAACAATGGTCTTATTTTGTGCTGATTTATGGTACTCTTTGTTAAAGTAATCTTTACCCATGGTTTGTGTATGAATGATTCTATAACCTTTATTGTTTTGGGTGCAACAGGTGATCTTGCACGTCGAAAATTATTACCAGCAATTTATCACTTAATTGCACAAAAGCGCGTGCAGGCATTTGCAATTATTGGTGCTGCGTTGAGCGATGTGAGCGTTGATGAACTGCTTGCGCCAGTTCGTGAAAACATCAACGATATTGATGAAACGGTGTGGAAACAATTGCGTGATCATTGTTATTATCAGCAACTTGATTTTTCGCAACTACAGGATTTTAATGCATTGCATGACTCTATAAAAAACATTGAACAAAAACATCATCTTATGGGTAGAAGGTTAGTTTATTGTGCAACATCAGCAAACTTTTTTTGTGGCATAACTGATTATCTTGCAACATCGGGGATTGTTGTGCATAAGCGTGAACTTGATGATGATCATTGGCATCGCATTGTGTACGAAAAACCATTTGGTCATGATTATGCGTCAGCACATCAAATTAATGAATGCATTGCAAAATACTTTGCAGAAGATCAAATTTATCGCGTTGATCACTATTTGACTAAAGAAGTGGTAAGCAACATTGCCTTAATGCGGTTTACCAATTGTGTATTGGAGCCTTTGTGGAACAATAAATATATTGAGCATGTACAAATTGAGCTGAACGAAGAAAGTGGCGTTGGTAACCGTGGACGGTATTATGACGATTATGGTGCGATGCGTGATGTGGTGCAAAATCACATGTTAGAACTTGTTGCATTAATTGCGATGGAAAGTCCACCGCAGCTTACTGGTGAAGGTATTCGTGAACAACGCATCGATATTTTGAAAAAGATTCAATTTTCAGATGGCATTCGTGGGCAGTACAATGGTTATCGCGATGAAGAATACATTAATCCACAATCAAATATCGAAACATTCGCATTGTTGCGTTTATTTGTCGATACCCCGCGTTGGCAAGGTGTGCCCTTTTATTTAAAGACCGGCAAAAAATTACACAAGCGTGACACGGTGATTCATATTCGTTTTAAAGAAGTTGAATGTTTGTTGGCAAAAGCATGCCCATCTGATG
>DAOUPL010000017.1 GCA_030626185.1 bacterium
TATTGAACACTTTTGGAGTAGCATTAAACATTTAATTCGAAAAGCGTCTTCTGTGTCAAAAGATTTTTACAAATCTTCTATAGAAATTTTGGGAAATCTGTGCGCTTCTTAGTGAAGTTAGCTATATAATGTCACTCAATAAGTTGATTAAATCATTTCTGCGAGATAAATAGGCTAATCGTAATGATCGATTGAATTGATGACTTTCATGATTAATATCTACACCATGATCAAGTAAATATTTGATAATTTCTAGATCAAAGTTATCGCGAAATCGATCACATGCTAAAACTAACGCCGTATTGCCATCACAATTACACGCATTTATGTCAATATCATTACATTTTACGATATAGCGAACGACCTTTAATGGCTGATACAAACATGCAAACATAAGTGGCGTAAATTTTTTTTTATTACAAACATTTAGTAACGCTCCTGCATTAACCAATGTTCTAATAATCGCAAGTTCACTATATTTACACGCAATAAAAATTAGATGATCTTCATCACTATTTTTTATGTTTAGATCATCAACACCTAAAATCAAATCTTCCACAACGTCAAGTTCATTATTGTGACATGCATCAAAAATAGTTGGTTGTGAAGAAACTACCAAACAAAAAGAAAACAAAAATAATAAAAAAGTACACTCGCGATGCATGACTACGACCTTTAACCTAGAAATTTATGAACAATAGATTGTATTACACAATTAAAACTAAAAAAGAAGTATTTTCAATTTACAGAATTGAACAACAACCGGTGTTCTTTTTCTTTAAAATAATCTTTTTTTCTGAATTGTATTCACTTAATAATGCTACTAACTCAATATTATTATGTACATGCGCTAATATTAACGGTGTTTTCCCATTATTGTTTTCATGATTAATATCTGCATCATAGTTAATCAAAAGTTGAACTATTCTTAAATCAAAAGAATGATTACTAGGCCATTTACTCTGATGCCGATTACACGCTAAAAGTAACGCGGATTCTTTATTTTTATTAAACGCATTTATATCAATATTATCGCATTGCTCAATTAAAAATTTAATCACCTCTAATGAGTTAAACCTAGATGCAACTATCAATGGAGTATTATCTTGATTATCAACAACATTTAACCTTGCGTCATGCTCAACAAGAACCTGGATAACATCAAAACTTCCACATTCTCCGCAAGCAATAAAAATAGCTCTATTTCCCAAATCATCTTTTTGATTTACATCAACACCACCTGCAAGCAAATCTTGCACAACGTCAAATTTATTATTGCGGCATGCATCAAAAATATCTTGCTGTGAAGAAACCACCAAGCAAAAAGAAAACAAAAATAATAAAAGAGTACACTCGCGATGCATGACTACGACCTTTAACCTAAAAATCTATGAACAATAGATTGTATTATACAATTAAAACTAAAAAATAAGCATTTTTAATTTACATAATTGAACAACGACCTTTTTTCTTCTTTTTCTTTAAAGGAATATCTTTACCTGAATCCTCATAACTACTTTCTTCTATCGAATAAGAAGATTCTGAAAAATCATTATAGTTTTGTGAAAAATCATATGGAGTACAATCATGTTTATTCAATTTGTTCTCATCAGCCCTAGAGTTAAATAATAACGTTACTAACTCAACATTATTATGTTTATACGCTAACATTAACGGTGTTTGCCCATTATTGTCTTCATGATTAATATCTGCATCACAGTTAATCAAAAGTTTAACTATTCTTAAATCAAAATTATTATTTTTATTAGACCATTTTCTTTTAAGTTGCCGGTTACACGCTAAAAGTAACGCGGATTCTTTATTTTTATTAAACGCATTTATATCAACATCATCGCATTGCTTAATTAAATATTTAATCACCTCTAATGATCTAAACTTGGATGCAAGCATCAATGGAGTATTAAGTCGATTATCAAAAACATTTAACCTTGCGCCATGCTCAACAAGATTCTGAATTGCCTCAAAACTTCCATATTCTCCGCAAGCAGTAAAAATAGCTTCATTTCCAAAACAATCTGTTTTATTTACGTCAGCACCAGCGTTAATTAAATCATTCACTGCACAAGGACAATAACGACACGCCGTTGCAAGTAAAAGATAACTCTCATTATTATTCAATATACCTTCATTAACCTCTTTATTTTCAAGAAGTTCTCTCAACACTTGCGGTCGATTACGAAAACACGCACCAAATAACTGATCAAAAAGACTTTCTGAACGAACTCCTTCTGATCCAAAAGCAAAAGAAGAAAAACAGAACAATAGTAAAAATAAGCGCTTAGAATGCATAATAACCCTTTGTAACTACGATGAATATCAATGCTGCTAGACACATTACACCATCAAAACAGCAAAAAGTAAAACTATAAAATCAAAAATAACACTAATAAATTTTACAAACAAAAAAAGAACACCGAATTACCGGTGTTCTTTTCAAATTTTGTAATAAGCAAAAGTTTTTAAAAACTTTCGATACGTACAACAGTTATCGGTTGACGATGACCTTTTTTAACGCGTACTTTTTTACGACGTTTAAACTTAAAGACAATTAATTTTTTATCTTTAGTATGTTTTACAACTGATGCTTTTACCGGTGTGTCAAGATACGGCTTGCCGTACGTGAATGAGCCTTCAGCATCTTTTTTAAAGACAACTTTATCAAAGATAACTTCTTGACCAGCTTCTGCATCAAGTTTTTCTATAGCAATTGTTTTGCCTGGGATAGCTTGATATTGCTTTCCGCCAGTTTCAATAATCGCATATTTATCAAATTTTTCCGTTACAATCATCGATTTTTCCATTAATGTTAATAGTTTCTATTTGAATATAGTGGTAAAAGTATTCATATAATTAAAATAATAATCGATAAAACCCCAACTGTCCAGTGAAATTTCCATTATTTTATAAAAAACAGCTCACAAAGCGCTTTTATCAGCTTCTTCTTGATTTTTTCTTTCGTCCGGATGAACGAATAACTCTAACTTCAGGACCTTGTCGTGGTGAAACTAGTGAAAAAACAAAATCTGCTTTGGGAATCATTGCTATGCGCAAACTTACCCACTCTTTTGCTTGTGGACAAAATTTTTCGGCTAAATCAAAAAGCGATTTGTTATCATCATCCAATGCATTAATTTCATCTACTGAGGCTTGGCTGATCTTAAACTGTAAAATCTCTTCTATTATTTGTGAAAAAATAAATGGAATACTACAGCCTAACGCTTTAGACGTCATTATAAAATCTTCTCTATTTTTAGTGACGTGATACTCATACAACCAATTTGTAACATCATAATCAAGATAGTCATTTACCAAACGATTTTCTGTACGATCAGTATATCCCTGCTTTTCAGACAAACTTCGTATAAAATTTTCAAGATCAATCGCTACGATTTTATTGCTGTTGTTCTTACGAATAACATTATCTTCAAAACAAACTAGTTGCCTATTCATTAACACGTCTTGAAATTCTTCCTGCGAGTATAAAGCTCCAACAGATAAACTCAAAACTAATAATAATGGCCATGTACGATGCATAATTAATTCCTTGTATTAAACTTATGATTACCAACGCATATTAGTACATCACTAAACAATAAAAACTGCAACAAAAACTTTTGTTTACCGAATCTTTTCACATAATTTCCACAACAAATCTCATGCTTGTCATGGAAAAACATCATCAAAATCAATTGATTAGTTTTATCATTAATAAAAATTTGTTCGTCCAACGAAGTAGAGATTTAACAATAACTATATTTTTAAATCGTGTTTTAAGAGAAGTAATTAATCGCTTAAATGGTTGTTCTCGTAATGTTACAGGATCATCAATTTGAACTTTTCTTAAATAATAAATTACATTATTAAATGTAATCTTCTCTTTAACAGTATTTCCAAGAGATGTAAAACCACGTTTAATCTGCTTTGCTTTTTCTTTTTCCCCACACTGTTTTACTTCTTCATCTTCTTCTTCAGAATTTTCACAATCTTTATTTTTTATCCAACTAATAAAAGGATTAAAATCTAAGTTGTTTTTAATTTTTTTGATCACCGTATTATTCACAAAATTATCTTTATTTTCTTGCAACTCTTCATTCTGCCAATTTTTATTTTCTGCCCAACTCGTAGCTTTTCCCCAAAAAATTGAGTTCAACTTATTAATAGGTTCAATCCGTTCTGTTTTTTCTTCTTCTCTCCACTTTTTTAGTTCTTTACTCCACTCTTCTTCAAATAATTCTTTCAAACCAATATATTCTTTTTCCTGCGACTCATCATCTTCTTCTAAATAATTCAAGTTTTTATCTTCTAGCCAAGTAATAAAACCATTAGAATCTAAATTCTTTTTAATTTTTTTGCTCGAAAAATTAAACCATTTTTTCTCTCTTTTTTCCTCCAATAAATTATATCTAAAACTCTCACCTAATTCTTCTAAGCGATTATTTACAAGAGCTTGTATCTGTGGATAAAGCCAAAAAACTTCCTGAAAAGTCATTTTATAATAGCGACCAGTCTTTCTACGCAAACTACCTTCTATTTTTTCATAGAAAACTTCTGTTGGGTTTTCACAAAAATAAACTTTGCATTCATTTTTTTCATATAAATCAACTTCTATATCTCCATATAAATCACCTTCTATCTTTTTATATGAACCACCTTCTGTCTTTTCATACAAATCAACTTCTATGTCTCCATATAAATCATTTATTGTCGCTTCTGCTATTTTTAATTTCAAAAAATATAATACTTTATCCGCAGTAAACAAATCGTATATTTCTTTTTTTCGATTTGAGATAGAGCGATACTCCATAGACCAATCACCAATTTCATAATTTATGTATCGATCTATATCAGAATTAATATCATAATTAATCCTTTTTTCGTTATCAGGTAATTCTTTGACTGTATTTCGAATATGATTTTCAATCTTTATTTCATATTTACCCGAAAAAATATTTGTAAACACAAAAATAAAGAGAAATAACAATGGTAATTTATTATGCATATTTATCCTCATGATGTAATAACTAATTTTTAAGCACAATTGTTAATTACTAGTCAAGAGATAATTAAAACATTAAAAAAAGAAAATTGCAACAAAAAAATGACCTTCTAGCGCATCTTTTCACGCAACTCCCACAACAAATCCCATGCTTGTCGAGGTGAAACGTCATCAAAATTAATTGATTCAATTATTTCTTGAACTTCATAAAGCTTAGTTGACGGGGTTTCAACAATTTCTTGCGCTGGTTGATAAATACTCATTTGTTGTGAACTCGTTCCCTCTTTTTGTCGTAACCCTCGTACAACTTCACGTGCACGTTTAATCACACTGTTTGGCAACTGTGCAAGTTTACCCACATGAATACCAAAACTTTCATCAGCCACACCAGGCATCAATTGATGTAAAAAGATTACATCGTCTTTAACTTTTTTGCTTGCTGCATAATAATTTAAAATTGCCGGGAATTGTTTTTGCAAATGCGTTAATTCATGATAATGCGTTGCAAACAAACATCGTGCACCAATTGTTTGATGCAAATATTCCACAACTGCTTGCGCTAACGCAAGCCCATCGAACGTGCTAGTACCACGACCAACTTCATCAAGAATAACTAAACTATTTTGTGTTGCTTGTTTGCAAATTGTTGCGGTCTCTTCCATCTCTACAAAAAAAGTACTTTTACCTTCTGCCAAATGATCACCAGCACCAATACGTGTAAAGATTGCATCGATTATGGGCACATCAGCTTGTTGTGCCGGCACGAACGAACCTATTTGCGCCATTACACAAAGTAATGCATTTTGACGTAAGTACGTTGATTTACCACCCATGTTTGGCCCGGTGATAATTAATGTTGATTGTTGATCATCAAGCACGAGATCATTTGGCACAAACGAACTTTGTAATGCCATTTCTACAACCGGATGTCGTGCGGCAACAATAGTGAATTTATGCTGATCGTTAAACGTTGGTCGCACTAACGACGATGAACGTGCACTATCAGCAAAACTCATCAATACATCAAGTGTTGCAACTGCATGCGCTGCTTTACGCAATGGGCCAACGTGTTGTGCAATTTTTTGTTTAACTTCGGTAAAAATAGTCTGTTCAACTTCATCGATACGATTTTTTGCTTGTTCGATCTCTTGCGCAATAATTTGCAATTCATTGATTACAAAACGTTCTTTACCCACTAATGTTTGCATACGTACGTAATGATCGGGTACTAAAGATAAATTTGCCTTTGTCACTTCGATGTAATAACCATGTACTTGATTGTAACGGACTTTTAAGGATTGAATCTTTGTCTTTTTTTGTTCTTGTTGTTCGAGTTGCAACAAGTGCTCATTTGATGAATTCACCAATGATCGCAAATGATCTAATTTTTCACTAAAGCCATTTTTAATAATCCAATTACGCGAAAGATCATCATTAATTGCACGGGACAAATATTGATGCAATTGTTCAAAATTAGCGCAATACTGCATGATAAATTGTAACAACGATGATAATTTTTTTGTTTGTTGTACTGTTTTAACCAATGTCCCAAGTGTTTCTAATGCTGATGCAAGACCAATATAATCTTGTTGGTGTGCACGTTGCAACGCAATGCGACCTGTCATGCGTTCAAGATCGCCAATTGATCGCAGTAATTTTTCTAATTTGGTGTGCAACATCGTGTCACGCAACAATAATTCTACGCTGTCGTGACGTGCAACAATCATTTTTTTATCAACTAACGGTCGCAATAACCATTTGCTGATCATGCGAGAACCCATTGGCGTTTGTGCACGATCAATGACCGATAGCAACGTATGCTTACGCGTGCCATCACGCATGTTTTTCACCAGCTCTAAATTACGCTTTGCAACCGCATCAAGATGAAGAAAATGTTCTGGTTCATAAAAAGTACATTGCGTAAACTGATTAAGCACATCGTTGTTGTGTTTTTCTACATACGCATGAAAATACGACAACGCCATCTGCAACGGAAAGTGTTGTGAAAAATGATCAATAATTTTTTGTTCAAACTGTTTATCTCGCCACACGTTTGCACGTTGCTCTTGCTGGTCATCAAGTTCTTCAATTGATGAAACAAAGTAACCCATTTTTTTTATCACCGACGAAAAAGTTTTAGCTTCTTTAATTGTTGGAATAATAATTTCATCAGGGAAAAATCTACTGAGCTCTGTTGCCACAGAAGAAACAATGTTTTTTGGCAATACGGTAGCAAACAGCTGCGCTGTCATAACTTCACCAAATAATAAACCAATGCCATTTTTTGTTGGGAAAAAAGATAACAAATATGATGCATGTTTTTTGTCTAACAACGTATCATCGGTTAACATGCCAGGTGTTAACACACGAGTAACGCCACGCCTTACTACTCTGCCTGCAACAGCTGGTTCTAGCTGATCACAAATAGCAACTTTAAAACCACCTTTAACTAATTTTGCAACATAATTATCTTTGGCGTGCACTGGCACACCACACAAAGGAACTGGTTCACCGTTATGTTTACCACGTTTGGTCAGCGTAATGCCCAAAAAAGACGATGCTGTTTTAGCATCGTCAAAAAATAGTTCGTAAAAGTCACCAACTTGAAAGAATAAAAATGTATCAGGATACGATGTTTTGATGTCAAAAAATTGTTGCATTAACGGCGTACATTTTGCTTTGCTCATACCGCAACTTTCTTGTTTTATTAATTACGCAGATTGTTTTGTTCTAAAAATGCTTTTAATTTTTGTAACGCTTTACCACGTTGATTAATAAGAACTTTTTTCTCTATTGATAAATGTGACTTCACAACCTCACTACCATTTGGTACAAAAATATCATCCCAACCAAATGCTTCTTCCGATGAAGGATCCACTACATGGCCTTCAATGCTTCCATCAAAATAATGTTCTTTGTTGCCATCAAAATAACCAAAAATGGAGTATCCTCGTGCGCCAAAATTATTAAACTTACGCGCACAGTCAACTAACAATTGATTCCCACACGTATGTAAAAAATCTTTTATATACGGGCCAGGAAACCCACCTTTACCGTCTAAAGATTGTAAACAATCAAGATAAAAAGAAGTATCTTCAACAATAAACGGCTGATCACATAATTGTTTAACTTGCAGTAATTTTGCACGTACAATCTCTTTTGGATCCATTGACTGAATTTCAACAGTATCAATGTTTTGTGCAATAAGATTTGGGAGCACAAATTGTGCTTGGCGTAATTTTTTTTTATTGCTCGTTACAAAGATTATTGGTTTCATGCTAATCCTCTTGTGTTGTTGCTTCGTCGTTAGCGTTATCAATGTTTGCAAGTACTGTTGTAAATTCAGACAAATCAATCATTTCGTCATCAGTTACCACCGATGGTGAAAAAACCTCTATTTCATCATGTGGATCGTATACCTCAATCTTTTCTTCAAAAACTGTCATAAAGTAATCAATGTAACCATCAGTCATTTTTACAAATGTACGTAATGCATCAATGCACGCTCTTTTATTTGCACCAGTTGTAATGTCCCATGCGTTAAGCACGGTTGCAAACCCGTTATAACATTTTACTATTTCATACATCGTATGCATCATTAATTTTCGTTCATATTCATCTTTTATTTCTGTCAAAACTCGATGACTCAGATACGCAGATAACATAACTACTTGTTTGCGTAATGTTTGCGCTGCGCTAAATGCTTGCAACGATAAATTATTATTTATTAAACGCGCAATACTAACTGCCGTCACTTTACACGACGGATGACCACCAGTAAACCATTGAATAGTAGGCATGCCAAAAATACCTTTATACAAAAGAGGCGCGGTAACGCCTAGTACCGAATGAGTCGCAATTGATTCTGCTTTTTGCGAAAGATATTCGTACGTGAAGAAACTTCTGATAAAGCTTCCTGTATTTTTAATGGTGTTCAAAGAACAAATATTTTTTACCGAATTCCATGCATTACCAGGAACTTGTGTAACGTATTTTCCCCAAGTGGGTGATGTATTAACGACAGATTCAGTATTCTTTTTTTGTAAATCAAAGAGAGCTACCATTGCAGGATACTTTTCAACATCTAAATTTTCTTTCCAATTTTTGTCTCCCGTTGCACTTTGCATTGTTTTATCAATTTCCAATGCTTCTTTGCGAACTTTGTTTTGAACTTCTAAAATAGCAGTATTTTGTTCCACAGACCCTTTATACCAACAATAAATAGCGTACATCACCGCACTTGCAACTAACGTTCGTGTTGCATAAACGATCATTTTTTGTTTTTTTATTATTGTTTTTACTTGCGGTCGCGCAGCGATAATATTAGCGCTAGTAATTGGATTAACTTGTAAATCTAACGAATAAAGAACGTTGCCAAATAACAATGATGCTAATACCAAGCACCTTCCATTTATCTGTATCATAAAAAACCTTTAATAAAGTTATGCAATATCAATTGTTGCTGACAATCCACTATCAACCTGCACTTGATCATTCATTCCACGAATTGCGCCTATTAATTGATCTAAAATCAATAAGACATTATTTACTTTCTGTATTATATCATTATGTTGTTCATCTGTCGATTGGTCCTCGATAATCTCATCTAGAGCATGAATTAACAAATTTGCTAAAAATAGCAGCTCTTCTTGGTCATGAGATGAGCAAAAATCTACTGTTCGTGCAATCATCGATCTAGCGGGTTTATTTTTGTAGTAAATCACAACATCAGATAAACAACTTACTAAGTGCTTGCTTGTTTGTACCAACAAACAATTGCCAGCGCCCACATGATGACACGTTGATTTTGAACGCAAACTATGATTAAATCCTTGCAATAACCGCGATAACCGTTTTAATTGCGCAATATTTGGTCGCTTTTTTCTACCAATTAACTTATCTAATGTGGAAATACTACTCATTTTTATTAATCGCCACCACGAAAATGTTGAATTAATCATTTTGCCTGACAAAACAAACAACACTTGATAACAGCAACCAGCAATGCCCCAACGAATACCGCCAAGTACTCCATCTTCTAACGCATCTTGCCATAAGCCATAAAAGAAATTACTATACGATTGTTCTTGTTCTACTTCACCATTTTTATGAATGAGCTTTTTATCTTTTTTGTTATCTTTAATAATTAATTTTATAATCCGACGAACCGGCTCAGGAATTCTTATTTTATCTTCTGCATAAGAATTAACACTCATAAAAAGAAAAAAAAACACTACTTTTTTTTGCACTCTCTCTTTTATCACACTATCTACTCATTTTTAAGATACGTTGTATATTTATCCGCTTTACCCTTTACTCGCGCAACCGGATACTTCTTTTTTGTTTTTTCTAACTTTTTTTCAAATGCTTTTGAAAGATCTAGATTACACACATTTGCAAAAGCACACAATGCATGAAATACATCTGCCATTTCATCACTGATATTTTCTTTTGTTTGTTCGTCAAAATCGTTAAATGCAAGAGATTGTTTTTTCCATAAAAAAAGTTCTAACAACTCGTTAGCTTCAATTGAAACTGCCATAGCCAAATCTTTTGGTGTGTGAAATTGATTCCAATCACGCTCACGGACAAACTCTGCAACACACTTTTTTGCTTGCTGCAATGAAAGATCAATTTTCTTGTTGGTCATCAAGCAAATCCGTTTGCATTTTAATCTGTTTTACAAGTAACAAACATCTACGCAGCAAATTATTTTTCATTGCATAAAATTTCATTATCTGTTTTTTTATTGAATGACGTTCTGTTTCTGGTGTATCAGACAAATCCCGCAAGCTTTCTCGATCATGAATTTGTAAATCAATACGTTTTATCTGTTTTGAATACAAATAATACCGTAATTTCAACGTAGCAAGATCAGCGTTATCTTTATCTAAAAAAGTTAAAACATCTAACATTTCTGCAATAGAATCATTAAAAAATTCCAATTGATTTAAATATGATTGTCGCGTTACATTATCTTTGGCAAACAAACAATTTGAAAACATCAGACAACCAACTAAAAATAATGTTTTTTTCATCATGGCTAAAAACTCACTGCAAAAGAGTTACTTAAAATACGACTTTAAGTATCTACCAGTATGGCTCTCTTTGCAAGTCGCTACTTGTTGCGGTGTTCCCGTCGCGACAATAGCACCACCGTCATCACCGCCTTCTGGCCCAAGATCAATTAAATAATCAACAGTTTTTAACACATCTAAATTGTGCTCAATAATGATCATTGTGTTACCTTGATCAACTAAACGATTAAGAACATACAACAAACGCTCAATATCATTTGTGTGTAAACCCGTTGTTGGCTCATCAAGAACATACAGAGTACCTTTGCCACGCTTTGCAAGTTCGTGCACAAGTTTAATTCGTTGTGCCTCACCGCCAGACAATGTTGTTGATGGTTGACCCAAACCAATATAATCAAGACCAACATCACACATAAGCTGTAAACGCTTATGTAATTTTTGATGATTTTTAAAAAATTCTAATGCTTCGTATGCCGTCATAGCCAACACATCAGCGATATTTTTACCTCTGTAGGTAATTTGTAATGTTTGTTTGTCGTAACGTTGCCCATTACATTCTTTACACTCAACAGTAACTGCTGGTAAAAAATGCATCTCAACGGTAATTGATCCATCACCCTTGCATTTTTGACAACGCCCCTCAGAAACATTAAAACTAAAACGTCCTACTTTGTAACCACGAATATTACTTTCTGGCAACGATGCGTACAACGCACGAATTTGATCAAAAATTTTTAAATACGTCGCAGGATTTGATCGTGAAGTTCTACCAATTGGTGATTGATCAATAACTACCATGTTATACAAACTATCAATACCACTAACTTTTGGCCCAACTTCTGCTTGTGGCAAACGCTTAAGTTTATTAGCAACACCAGTTACCAATTCATGCATAATCAGACTACTTTTACCTGAACCTGAAACACCAGAGACACCAGTCATAACACCAAGTGGAATTTTTACTGTCACATTTTGCAAGTTATTTTTTTTTGCATCACGCAAAGTTAATTCACCAGATTTTTTACGAATTTCCTTTTTTAACAAAATGCCACGATCACCCGCCAAATACGCGCCGGTTAATGATTTTCTATTTTTTATCAACTGTTCAAATGTGCCATGTGCAGTAATTTGCCCACCACGCACACCAGCTGCTGGGCCCATATCAATTAAATAATCAGCATTTTTCATTGTGTCATGATCATGCTCAACAACAATAACTGTGTTACCTTGATCTCGTAATTTTTTTAATGTTGCAATCAATTGATCGTTATCACGCTGATGCAAACCAATGCTCGGTTCATCAAGTACGTACAACACGCCACTTAAACCAGAACCAATTTGTTTTGCCAAACGAATACGTTGCCCTTCACCACCTGACAAAGTCCCCGCAGTACGGTTTAGTGCAAGATACGAAAGACCAACATCAATTAAAAACATTAAGCGATTAGAAATTTCTATAACCACGTCACGAGCAATTGCCTGTTTATGTTCATCAATTGATAAGTTTGCAAAAAACTTATGTAATTCTTTTATTGGCATTGCGGTGAGCTCATAAATTGCTTTGGCATCAAGGCGCACAGCAAGCGCAATAGGATTTAAACGATTGCCGTTACAATCACCACACGTACGTTGCCCTTCGCCACGACGATACGCAAAAAATATTTCCCATGGATCAGCATCTTCATCCAAAACAGTGCACATGCCAATACCACCACAATTTTTACACGCACCAACGGGAGAATTAAATGAAAACAATCGTGGTTCTAAATCAGGAACCGCAATGCCACAAGAAACACAACTTTGATGCATTGAGTACAACGTTTCATCTTTATCACTCACAACTTTACACAATCCACCAACTTGCACTGACGCTTTTTCTACCGCTTCTTGTATACGTGAAGCATCTTTTTCAGTAATTAAACAACGATCAACAACTAGATCAATCGTATGTTTTTTTGTTTTTTGTAACGTAAGATTTTTTATATCTTCCAACACGCGAAACTTGTGCAATGTACCGTTAATGATAAATCGCGTAAATCCTTGTTCAAACAACGCTGAAAGTTGTCGAATAAACTCACCTTTTTGTCGTTGCGCAATTGGTGCAACTAGCATAACCGTTTGATCGTTATACCCAACGATAATACGTTGCGCAATACTTTGTGCAGATTCAGATGTAATTTCACTGTCACATTTTGGACAATGCGGTGTACCAACGCGTGCGTATAAAACACGCAAATAATCATAAATTTCTGTGACCGTGCCCACTGTTGATCGTGGATTATGACTGACTGTTTTTTGTTCAATAGCAACTGCCGGGCACAAACCATTAATTTTATCAACTTCTGGCTTGGATGAAACACCTAAAAATTGTCGTGCATACGATGAAAGCGATTCAACATAACGTCGGCGACCCTCGGTGTATAACACATCAAATGCCAACGAACTTTTACCGGATCCTGAAGGACCAGTAATCACTGTCAACGTATCTTTTGGAATAGCAACATCAATATTTTTTAAGTTGTGCACACGAGCACCAAAAACATCGATCCAACGAGAGAATAATTTTTTATCTGCTTTTTTCATGCAACCTCACAATAAATCTAATAATAGTAATTATTATAACATGAAAGCAGCTAAGCTCCTAACGAGAATTATCTGCATCAGAAAGAAGTTCTTGTATGCGTTCAATCTTTTCAATCGATACTATGAGTTCGATATACTCTTCACTAAAGTCTTCATACTCTTGCAACTTTTTATTATAACAAAAAAGCATTTCTTTCATTGATTTTTGCACCGTTTTGTCGTGCAGATTCAACACTGAACTATCTGCACCATTATTGAGCAATAATTCAACAACACCAACATGCAACTTTTGACATGCGACAAATAACGGTGTCTTGTATCCTCGACGACCGTCTCGCTCATTTAAATATCGATCAAAACCACTATCGAGCAAAAATTGCACAATTTCACGATTACCACCACGACACGCAAAATGCAATGCACAATAACTTCTAGTAAACAGACTACGAGAAAAAACAAATGGATCTTCTAAAGAAGATAAAAAATAACGGACCATTTCAGCATCACCAACTTCACACAAATAATGCCAACAGGTTTGATGATCAGTACACGGTAGCTCTGTGTGCAGATCAATGGTCTTTTTATCAAATTTTGAACACAATTTTTCAAAGTTTAATTGTTTTAGTTGACCGGTTTCAATACCTCTGCAAGTATTAAGGTACTTCCAAAACGGCATCGACCATATATTTTCTATTTTTATGCGCTTGCAATCACCACCTAATTCATTTGACGCTTTGCGCTTACTGGCATAACTCAAAAAAACAGTCCCATTTACGCACAATAATAATGAAAAAAGAATAAGCTTCTTCATGTAATCTCCTATTAAAAAGATGAATAAAGGTAATCTTGAATAAAGATTGCTACTTTGTCAATAAAATTTTGATTTTTTACCAATAACCCGTATACTAGCTTGTATAAATAGATCCTTTATGGTGGACGTAGCTCAGTTGGTAGAGCATCAGATTGTGGCTCTGAGGGTCGTGGGTTCGATCCCCACCGTTCACCCCATACTTCGTTAAAACTTCCTACTTCGTGTAAAACTTCGTAGGACTTTGTCGTATGGCAGACGCAAATA